>JAYTFQ010000048.1:0-1787 GCA_043734225.1 Anaerolineales bacterium
CCGGCGCGCCTGTTCGGCGCGATGCGGCTGGTGGTGCCGACCAACGCCGCCGAGGACCCCGCGGCTGAGTGGCAGCATCTGGAGCAGGCCCTTCAGGCCACACAGGAGCAGATCAAAGCCACGCGCACAGCGATGGCGCTGCGGGCCGGCGACATGGCGGCCGAAATCTTCGTCGCGCACGCGCTATTTCTGACGGATGAGGCCTTGCTGGCGCCAACCCGGCGGCGCGTATTTGACGACCACCAGAACGCGGGGGCGGCCTGGCTACAGACGGTGGGCGAGATGGCGGCGGCCTATCGCGCGCTCGACGATCCGTATCAGCGCGCGCGGGCGCCGGATGTGGAAGCGGTGGGCCGGCAGGTGCTGCGCAACCTGCTGGGCGAAGCGGCGCGCACCAGCCAGTGGGAGGCGCCGGGCATCCTGGTGGCGGACGACCTGACACCCGCCGAAACCGCGCGGCTGGACGCGCACCGGGTGTTGGGCATTGCGACCGCGGCCGGAGGGCCAACCTCGCACAGCGCCATTCTGGCCCAGACGCTGGGGATACCCGCCGTGGTGGGCGCCGGCCCCGAATTGCTGGCGCTGGCCGAGGGGACGCCGCTGCTGCTTGACGGCGAAACGGGCCGGATCTGGGCCAACCCATCGCCAGAGGCGCAAGCTGAATTTGGCCGCCTGGCTGACCGGCGGCGGGCGGCGCGCGCCAAGGCACTGGCGGCGAGTATCATGACCGCCAGCACGCGCGATGGGCAACGGGTGGAGGTGGCGGCCAATATCGGCACGCCGGCGGAGGCGCACCAGGCGGTGGAGATGGGCGCTGAGGCAGTCGGCCTGTTCCGAACTGAGTTCCTTTTTTTGGATCGCCAGAGCGCGCCGGACGAAGACGAGCAATACGCCGCTTATCGGGCGGCGGCCGAAGCGCTGGACCACAGACCGCTGACCATCCGGACGTTGGACGTGGGCGGCGACAAGCCCCTGCCGTACGTGAAGATGGCGCCGGAAGCCAACCCGTTCCTGGGCTTCCGCGCCATCCGGCTGTGCCTGGCGCGGCCGGAGTTTTTCAAGGTACAACTGCGCGCCATCGCGCGGGTGGCGGCAGAGCATCCGGTGAGGGTGATGTTCCCGATGATCGCCACGCTGGGGGAGTTCCGGGCGGCGCGGGCCTTGCTGTTGGAGGCCAGGGCGGAGGTTTTGAGGCGCGGCCAGCGGATGGCGGAGCGCCTGGAGATCGGCATGATGGTGGAGATACCGGCGGCGGCACTGAGCGCCGAGCTGTTCGCGCGCGAGGTCGATTTCTTCTCGGTGGGCACGAACGACCTGGCCCAATACACGCTGGCGGCCGAACGCGGCAACACCCAGATGGCGGCGCTGGCGGACGGCCTACACCCGGCGGTGCTGCAATTGATTGCCCAGACGGTGAAGGCGGCGCACGGGCACGACAAACCGGTGAGCGTGTGCGGCGAGCTGGCCGGCGACGCGCAGGCCGTGCCGTTGCTGGTGGGCCTGGGCGTGGACGAGCTGAGCGTAAACGCGCCGGCCATTCCTCGAATCAAGCAACTGGTGCGCGACATGGATTATGGCGAGGCGCGCCGGCAGGCCGAGCGGGCGCTGACGCTGGAAAGCGCGGAGGCGGTGCGGCAAGCGTTCCAAGCGCCCCGCCCGGCCGGCTGAAGTTGTGCCGAGCGCGCAAGAACGGACGCAACGCCGCCGTGGCTCGCCAGCAAAAACTAAGCAGACGGTAACGGCCCAGCCGGGCAGCGCGGACACTTCGCGGCGAACAAGGGAATCAG
>JAYTFQ010000049.1:0-4785 GCA_043734225.1 Anaerolineales bacterium
CGCGGCATCATACAGTTCCTCGGAAATGTTCTGCAGGCCGGCCAGGAAGACCATCATGTAGTAGCCCAGCCCCAGCCAGACGGTGAGCAGCATGGCGATGGGCAGGGTAAATTTCGGCTCGGCCAGCCACTGGACGGGCGACTGCAGCAGCCCCAGCGAGATGAGCGTGCTGTTGAGCAGCCCGTTGGTATCCCAGATCAGCCGCCAGGCGATGCCCACCGCGATGCTGCCGCTGATCACCGGGATGTAATACAGGGCGCGAAAGAAGTTAATGAACGGCAGCCGGCGGTTGACCACAATCGCCAGCAGAATGGACAGGAAGATGAGCGTGGGCGTGACCAGCAGATAAGTGAACGAGTGCTGCAGCGCCTTCCAGAAGACCGGGTCTTGGACAAGGGCTTGATAATTCTTGAGACCGGCCCAGACTGGAGGGTTGATGATGTTGTAGTCGGTGAAGCTGTAATAGACCACCGCCACAATCGGGTAGAGCACAAAGACGACGATCACCGCCAGCGACGGCGCGATGAAAAGATACGGCGTGAGATTAAGTCGTTTGCTCATGGTGTGGGCCTATGCTCCGGTAGGGGGCGTTCACGAACTGGCATAGGCCCGATCGGAACGCCCGTGCAAGCCGGGGCCTCTGCTCCGGCAGGGGCGCTCCCAATCTGGCGTTGGCCGGATCGGAACGCCCCCACCGGAGGCAGATCATACGATGAAACCGAGGCAGAGCGTTGGCGCGTTCCGACCTGGCATAGGCCAGGTCGGAACGTCACTATTTGATCAGGGCGTTGGCCTTTGTCACCGCGTCGGTCAGCGCCTTCTGAGGGTCTGTACCGTTGAACAGCGCTTGCTGCACCGCGGCCAGAACCAGGGCATTCACGTCGGCCTTCTTGGGGATGGTCGGCACGATGTCGGCGTACTTGGAGATGATGTCCTTGGCCACCGGTTTGGCGAAGTCTTCAATCGCCACCGGCTTGGCGGCGAAGAACGGATCGTCATACGAGGCCGGGGTGGAGGGATAGATCGACACAATCTTGGAGAACTCGAGCATGCTCTTGGGGTTGGTGAAGAACTGGGCCAGAGCGATGGAGGCATTCGGAAACTTGGTGTCGGCCTTGACGGCAATCGACATCAGACCCTTGCCCAGCACACCCGACTTGCCGGCGAAGGCGGGCGCCACGCCCAGGTAGCCATACAGCCCGGGGTTATTGGCGCGCACGTCGCGGATCAGGTTCGGGCCGGTGGCGTAGAAGGCCGCCTGGCCGGTCTCGAACAGATTCAGGCCCACGCGGTCATCGGTGGTCACGAGCACGGTCTTGTCCACCGTGCCGGCCTTGACCATGTCCACGTACATCTGCAGCCAGGACACCGCGTCGGGCGAGTCGAAGCTGAAGGTCTTGCCGTCGTCGCTGATGACCTTGACGCCGCCCTCGTAGACCATCTGGGTCAGGATGTCATTCACCGTCAGGCGCACGTCGCACAGAGTGTTGGTGGCCTTCTTGATCGCGGCGCACAGCGCAGGCATATCGGTCAGGGCCGTCGGAAATTTCGTCGTTTCGGTGATGCCGACCTTGGCCATCAACTGCATATTCAGCAGGTTGATGCCGATGCCCTGGTACCAGGGGAACTGGTAATTGGCGCCCTTGACCAGTTGTTCCTTCCACAAGCCGGCGAAGTACAGCGCCTTGACTGAATCCGGCACCTTGTCGTCCAGGGCCAGCAGCTTGCCCTGGGTGGCATAGTCGCTCACCCAGCCTTCGCTGACCGACAGGTTGATGACATCGGGGGCGTTGCCGGCGGCGAACGCGTTGTTCAGATCGGCCTGGAACGTGGCCTGATGGTCTTCCCAATCGACCTTGACGCCCGGATAGGCCTGGTTGAAGCGGGCGATGGTGCCCTTAATGTAGTCGTCAAAGGTTGGCGAGAGATAGAAAGTCCAGAAGTGAATTTCGGCGTTAGGCTCGACGTTCTGGATCAGGGCTTCCGGGTTAGGGCCGGCGGTTGAGGTCACTTCGACAATTTGGGTCTGGTTGACCACCTGGGTCTGGTTCACGACCTGGGTCTGGATGACGACCTGAGTCTGCGGGACCACCTGGGTCTGGACGACCACCTGGGTCTGAACCTGGATTTGCGGCGTGGCGGCCGGCGCGCAGGCGCCCAGGAACAGGGCGGCCGCGGCGGCGAGGCTGGTGATGCGCAGAATGTTCTTCTTCATTGTGAATCTCCTCCTGATGGCGTGCTAAGCTCGATTGACGTAACTGGCCTGGAATGTGTCATTTCGGAACGCTTCGCTGCTCGTCGCTGGCTGGCTCCTTTCTAGATTGTTCAGGGCAATCAAGGCATGCCATTGTTGGAGCCGGCGGCGGGCCCCGAGGTTGGCTGGGCGAGTTCAGCGTTCAGCCAATCGGTGAGGGCCGTCAAATTGGCAAAGCCGTGCCGGCTGCCGGTCTGCGGGTCTTCCAGGCTGCAGCGCCACACGCGTCGGGCGGGCTGCTCGCCGCGCTCTTCCCAAAAGCGCAGCAAGTACGAGCGATACACGGGCGGCTGGTCGGAAATGGTCATGCCGGAATGGGTAGATGCCGATCTATGGCTAGCTGGTCTTACAGTCATACTAAATACTTTCGTCCAGAGAACGTCCACAGAACATCTTTCTCCGAAAATGGGTGACCCCCGTGCTGGGGCGTTCAACTGAACGCCCCAGCACGGGGTCACCCATTTTCGGACTATACTGCCAATCATCGTCCTATGTCCGACACGCTAACGTTTCGCCTGCTGGGCTCGCCACAAGTGAGCCGCGCCGGTAGCTTGGTCACCGGCTTCATCTCGGCCAAGGCCCAGGGGCTGCTGTATTACCTGGCTGTCACCGGCCGGCCGCACACGCGCGACGCGCTGGCCGGGCTGTTCTGGAGCGACATGCCCGAGGTGCAGGCCGGCAAGAATCTGCGCAACGTGCTGTCCAACTTGCGCGGGCTGGCCGGAACGCATCTCATCATCACGCGCCAGGAGGTGACGTTTGACCGGGCCAGCGATTATTGGCTCGACGTCGAGCTATTCCTGGCCACCCTGGCCGACGCGGCCACGCGCGACGTGGGCGCGCTGCATCGGGCAGTGGAGCTATACCAGGGCGACTTTCTGGATGGCTTCTATGTGGGCGAGGCCCTGGCGTTTGAAGAGTGGGTGCTCGGGCGGCGCTCGCTGTTGAAGGGGCATGTCTTGCAGGCCCTGCACACCCTGGTCACCCGCCACCTGGAGCGCGAAGAATACGCGGCCGGCATCGACTACGCCAACAACCTGCTGTCCATCGAGCCCTGGCGCGAGGAGACGCACCGGCACCTGATGGTGCTGCTGGCGCGCAGCCGCCAGCGCAGCGCCGCGCTGGCCCAGTATGAAACCTGCCGGCGGGTGCTGGCGCGCGAGCTGCAAGTGGAACCGATGGCCGAGACCACCGCGCTGTACGAGCAGTTGCGGGCCGCGGCCGCGCCGCCGCCGCACAACTTGCCGCCGCAGCCAACCGCGTTTGTCGGCCGCCAGGCGGAGCTGGCCGAAGTGGCGCGCTTCTTGAGCAATCCTGGCGCGCAGTTGCTGACGCTGGTTGGGCCGGGCGGCATCGGCAAAACGCGGCTGGCGCTGCAAGCGGCGGCGCGCTGCGTGGAACCGGAGGCCAGCTACGACACGCATTTCGCCGATGGCGTGTTCGTGGTGCCGCTGGCGCCCGGGCTGGGCGGTCTGGATGACCCGCCGCCGTCGCTGATCGCCGCCATGGCCGATGCGCTGCGCTTCTCGTTCCAGGGGCCGGTGCACCCCCAGGCCCAACTGCTGAGCTATCTGCGCGAGAAGCACATGCTGCTGGTGCTGGACAATTTCGAGCACCTGGTGGCCGAGGCGCGCCAGTTGGGCGACATTTTGCGGCTGGCGCCGGGCATCAAGCTGCTGGTCACCTCGCGCACCCGGCTAAGCTTGCAGGAAGAGTGGCTGCTGGAGTTGACGGGTTTGGAATATCCGAGCGCGCAGCGGATGGCCGCCGAGCAGCCCGCCCGCCCGCTGGCGGCCTATAGCGCCATCGCGCTGTTTGTGCAGCAGGCGCGGCGGGTGCGGCCAGGCTTTGTGCTGGAGCCGGCCAGCGAGCCGGCGGTGGTGAGTATTTGCCAGTTGGCCGAGGGGGTGCCGCTGGCGATTGAGTTGGCGGCGAGCTGGCTGCGGGTGCTGTCGTGCGCCGAAATCCTGGCCGAGCTGGAACAGGGGCTGGACTTTCTGACCTCCAGCCTGCAAAATGTGCCGGCCCGGCATCGCAGCTTGCGGGCTGTCTTCGAGCACTCGTGGGCGCTGCTGCCGCCATTGGAGCAGGCGTTGTTCCGGCGCCTATCGGTCTTTCGCGGCGGCTTTCGGCGCGAGGCGGCAGCGGAGGTGGTGGGGGCCTCGCTGCCGCTGCTGGCCGGGCTGGCCGATAAGTCGCTGCTGCGGCGCAACGCCGATGGCCGGCATGAGGTGCACGAGCTGCTGCGCCAGTTCGCCGGTGAGCACCTGCAGCGCGATGAGGCCGAGTTTGAACAGGTGCACGACCAGCACTGCCGCTACTACGCCGACCTGTTGACTACCTACCAGCCGCAGTTACAGGGCAGCGGGCCCGAGCTGCAAGCCGCCATGGCCGTGCTCAGCGCCGAGCGCGAGAACGTGCGCGCCGCCTGGAATTGGGCGGTAGAGCACCGCAGGATTGTCGAGATCAATCAGTTTATGGATTGTCTGTAATCCCCCAAAAATGACATGGGCCGTAGCGGCGTTCAATTG
>JAYTFQ010000050.1:0-10079 GCA_043734225.1 Anaerolineales bacterium
GGGCGCTGTTGGTCGGCACGGGGCTGCCGGTTGGGATCGACCAGTCGCTGCCGATGATCACCTTCACATCCACCGGACTGTTGGGGTCATTCCCGCTGAGAATGGTGGAGGCGCCGAAGGTGCGCTTGAGCCAACTGACGGTGTATGGCTTGCCGGTGTAATCGACGATGACGGTGTTGGCATAATCCGAGCGATCGGCGTTGGTGCAATCGGTGACCTGCACGCCCTGATCCAGCAGCCAGGCTTTGGTGCTGCAGCCCAGGCCCTCCTGGCCCGAGCCATTCAACACCAGCACCTTGGCGCCCTCGGCCTTCATCAGGCTGGCGTCGTCGCCGGTCACCGGCTGGCCGCTGGCGCTGGTGAACAGTTGGTCGCGCAGCTCGCGGATCTTGTCGCGCAGCGGCACCAGCACATCCCGGCCCTCGGGGGTAACGTATTCCAGCACATAGTGATAGTCGATCACCGCGTTTTGGATGTTCTGGCGCGGGATGTCCTGCGCCAGCAAGGCCAACGAAACGGCCTGATCCAGGCTGAGGTTGGTCCAAATACTCTGGTTGAGCGTCTGATACAGCGAGGGGGCCTTGGCCACCAGGGTGGGCAGCATTCCCAGGCTCAAGATGCGGTCGCGCACCGCCATCACCACTTCCTGCTGGCGGCGAGCGCGGTCAATATCGGTCGAGCCGTGGCGGGTGCGGGCATAGCGCAGCGCATCGTGGCCGTTGAGGTGGTGCGGGCCGGCCGAGAGTTGAAACGGCTCGAAACCGTATGAGCCGTCCGGGTACTGCGGATCATCGATGGCGGCCTGGTTGACGACATCCACGCCGCCAACGGCGTCGATAAAGGTCTCAAAGGCGGTGAAATCCAGCCGAATGTAGTAATCGATGTTGATGCCCAGGTTGTGCTCGACGGTCTTGGTGGCCAGGGCCGGGCCGCCGCCGGGGTAGTCATAATAGTCGCCGGTGCGGTTGGCGGTATTGATTGTATCGAGCGAATAGCCGGGGATTTCCACCCACAGGTCGCGCGGGATCGACAGCAGCGCCGCGGTGCGGGTGGCCGGGTCGAGCGTGATGACCATGATCGAGTCGGTCAGATAGCCCTTCTCGTTTTCGCCGGCGCGGCGGTCAATGCCCATCACCAGGACGGTCACACGATTGGTGCCGGTCCACGACTTGACCGCGACGGTGGGCATGGCGGTGGCGCCTGGCAGGGGCGTGCCGGCTGGGGCGCCGGTGCCATCGGGCAGGGGCGTGGCCGGGCTCTGCCCAGCCGCCGGGGTGGCCGGCACGACGCCGGTGATCTTCCAGCCGGCGACAAAATTGCGCACGCTGGAGAAAACCAGATAGGCGGACAGAAAGACCCCGCCCAGGAAAACGGCGATAAAAATCCCCAGCATCCAGGGCGGCAGGGTCTGGCGCGGCTGGCGTTCGCGCCGCAGCGGGACCCGGTTATATTGCGTCATCGACAGATACCAACGCCTTTCGCAACCAAAAGCCGCGCAGCGTGCGCGGTCGAAAGATTATATCAGAGCCAGATGGTGCAAGACTCAAGCCGCCAACTGTTCCCAATCCAGCAGGCGGGTGTTGAGTTCAGCCTGCACCAAGGCATATTCCTCGCCCAGGGCGCGCACGCGGGCCACCTCGCCGGCCGTGCCGGCCGCCTCCAGCTCGCGCGTCAGGCGCGTGAGGCGCTGCTCCAGCCCGGCAATGGCGCCTTCAAGCTCGCCCAGCCGGGTAGCGCGTTTGCGCTCCTCGGTCTTCTGGCGCCGGGCTTCCGCGTCCGGCTTAGGCGCCGCCGGCAGCACGGCCCGCGCCCCGCGCGCCACCTGGTCGGTCAGCTTCTCGCGCTCAGTGCCGTCTCGCCAGGCCACGTACTCGGTCCAACTGCCCTTGAACAGCTCCAGCGTCCCATCTTCCACGGACCAGATTTGGGTGGCCAGGGCGTCGATCAGGTAGCGGTCGTGCGACACCAGCAGGATGGTGCCGGGGAAATCGGCCAGCACCGCCTGGAGCACTTCCTGTGAGGGGATATCCAGGTGGTTGGTGGGCTCATCCAGCAGCAGCAGGTTGGCGCCGGCCAGGGCCAGCTTGGCCAGGGCCACCCGGCCGCGCTCGCCGCCCGAGAGCACGCCGATCTTTTTGAAGACATCGTCGCCGCTGAACAGGAATTTAGCCAGGTAATCGCGCGCCCGGCCTGGCGGCATCTCCTGCACAGACAGGATTTCCTCCATGGCGGTGCGCTCCGGGTCCAGCCCCTCATGCGCCTGGGCGAAGTAGCCCACCTTCAGGCTGCTGCCGAGCTTGACGCTGCCGGCCAGCGGCTGGATGCCGCCCAGCAGGGTTTTGAGGAAAGTGGTTTTCCCGGCGCCGTTGGGCCCGATCAGCGCGGCGCACTCTTCGCGCCACAGCAGCAAATCGGGGGACCGGAAGAGCACCTTGCCGTCATCGGCATAGCCCACCGCCAGCTCGTGCGTCTCAATCACCCGGTCGCCCGAGCGCAGATTGGTCTGCAAGTTGAGCTTGATCTGGCCCTGCTCGCGCGGGCGGTCGATCAGCTTGCCCTCGTCACTATCCATCAGCCGGTCGAGCCGCCGCAGCCGACCCTTGGCCTGACGCGTATTTTGGCCGGCCATGTTGCGCCGGATGAAGTCCTGCTCTTTGGCGATGAGCGCCTGCTGTGTTTCGTATTCGGCCTGGTGGCGGGCATGCCGGTCGGCGCGCTGCACCAGATAGGCGGAATAGTTGCCGCGAAACTCGGCCAGGCCGCCGAAAGCCAACTCCCAGATGGTGCTCACCACCTGGTCGAGGAAATAGCGGTCGTGCGACACGATCAGCACCGCCCCCTCCCAATCGTTGAGCCAGCCTTCCAGCCACTCCACGGCGTGGATATCGAGGTGGTTGGTCGGCTCATCCAGCACCAGCAAGTCGGGGCTTTCCAGCAGCAGCCGGCCCAGCAGGGCGCGGGTCTTCTGCCCGCCGGAGAGCTTGGCCACCGACCGTTCGTATTCATCCGGCTCGAAATTGAGGCCGGTCAGCACCTGTTTGATGCGCGTGTCGTAGTGGTAGCCGCCATCCAGCTCGAACTGGTGCTGCAGCGGGCCATAGCGCTCCAGGGCGGCCTCGAACTGGTCGGGGTCGGCCATGGCGGCCTCCAGCCGGGCCAACTCGGCTTCGCGTTCGCGCAGCTCGGCAAAGGCCCCCAACATCTCCTGCCACAGCGTCCCGTCAGAATACAACGCCGATTCCTGGTGTAGATAACCCAGCCGCAGGCCCTTGGAATGGTGCACCAGGCCGCGTGATGGCTCTTCCAGGCCAGCCAGGAGGCGCAGCAAGGTAGTTTTGCCGGCGCCGTTTGGGCCTACCAGCCCGATGCGCGCGCCCTGCGGAATGGCAACCTCGACCCCGGCAAAGATGTCGTCGGGGCCAAAGGATTTGGCGAGCTGGGAGCCGGTGAGGATGGACATCAGGAGGAACGAAAGAGGTGTGGGGGTGTGGGGGTATGGGTGATATGAATCAAGAAAGATGCCGCTGGCGACGAAGGGGGATTATACCATCGGGGTTTGGGCAGGTGCCCACATCGTATATAATCCGGCCTTATGAGCAACGCGAGCCTGCCCGCCGAGGATCATCGGGGTTTTGCGATTGCCTCCTGGCTGCTGTTCCTGGGCGGCTGGGGGGCGCTGGCCTACCTGGTGCAGAACGCTCTGCCTAGCCCCGGCCCGCGCTGGCTGTTCTTTGTGCTGCTGCTGATGGCCCTCACCGGCACAGCGGCGCCGTTCGTGCGCTATCTCAACCGGCGCTTCGCGCGCGGCCCGGTGCCCTCGGCGGTGCTGCTGCGCCAATCGCTATGGGTGGCCTTTTTTGCCGCCACCTGCGCCTGGCTGGATATCGGCCGCACGCTCAACCTCTATACAGCGCTGCTGTTGGCGGCCGGCCTGGCCGGCATTGAATGGTTCCTGCGCATGCGCGAGCGCGCCCGCTGGGACCCCGGCACCGACGATGAGCCTGCGTGACCTGCCCTCGGTCGACCGGCTGCTGGCCCAATCGGACGAACTGGTGCGCGCCTATGGGCGCCCGCTGACCACCCAGGCTTATCGCGATCTGCTGGACGCGGCCCGCGCCCGCCTGCGCGGCGGGGCCAGCGGCGGCCCAGCCCCCACCCCGGACGACCTGCAGGCACAGGCCCGCCAGCGCCTGGCCAGCCAGACCACGGCCAGCCTGCGCCCGGTCATCAACGCCACCGGCGTGATCATCCACACCAACCTGGGCCGCGCGCCGCTCTCCACGGCCGCGCTGGCTGCGGTGGAGGCGGCCGCCCGCGGCTACAGCAACCTGGAATTTGACCTGGAAGACGGCGAGCGCGGCTCGCGCAGCGCGCACGTGGAAGGGCTGATCAGCCAGCTCACCGGCGCCGAGGCCGCGCTGGTGGTGAACAACAACGCCGCCGGGCTGCTGCTGATGCTGGCCGCGCTGGCCGCCGGGCAGGCGGTGGTCATCGCCCGCAGCCAGTTGGTGGAAATCGGCGGGGGCTTTCGCGTGCCGGACGTCATGGCGCAATCGGGCGCGCGGCTGGTGGAGGTGGGCGCCACCAATCGCACCCACCTGCAGGATTATCGCCAGGCGCTGGACGCGAACGGGGAGACGGCGCTGGTGCTGCACGCCCATCGTTCCAATTTCAAGATGATCGGCTTCGTGGGCGAGCCAGGCCTGGCTGAGTTGGCCAGCCTGGGCCGGCCGCTGCTAGACGATCTGGGCTCCGGCACGCTGCTGGACACCGCCGCCTTTGGCCTGGCGCACGAGCCGACCGTGACGGAGTCGCTGGCGGCCGGGTCGGCGCTGGTGGCCTTCTCCGGCGATAAGCTGCTGGGCGGGCCGCAGGCCGGCATCGTGGCCGGCAAGCGCGCGCTGGTGGACAAGCTCAAGCGCCACCCGCTGGCGCGCGCGGTGCGGGCCGATAAGCTGTGCCTGGCCGCGCTGGGCGCCACGCTGCAGCATTATTTGCGCGACGAAGCCACGCGTGAAATTCCGGTCTGGCGCATGATCGCCGCGCCGCTGGCCGCGTTGGACGAGCGCGCCCAACGCTGGGCGGCGCAGGTAGGCGCGGCCCACTCGGGCGCCGTCACCGTGGTGGATGGCGAATCCACCATCGGCGGCGGCAGCCTGCCGGGCGAGACGCTGCCCACGCGGCTGCTGGCGCTGCAAGTGGCCGCGCCCAACGCGCTGGCCGCGCGGCTGCGAGCGCAGAACCCGCCGATTGTGGCGCGGGTGGCCGACGAGCGTGTGCTGTTCGATCCGCGCACGGTCATGGTAGAAGAGGAGACAAACTTGATGCGAGGGATTAGCGAGGCGCTGTCAGGCTGACCTATGTTGAACGACCTGAAAGACCCAAAAGAGATCAAGCAGTATATTGGCCGGCTGGATCTGAGCCTGCAATCGGTGCAGCGCCGCCTGAAGCGCTTTGAGGACGAGTTTGGCATGGACTCGGAAGCGTTCTATGCCAAGCTGCAGAACGCCGAACTGGACGAACGCGTGGAATATGCCGAGTGGGCGGGCGAGCACGAAATGCTGCAGCGGCTGAAGCAGCAGAAGGCCGAGCTGGAAGCGCGGCTGAAAGAATCTTAAGTAACAGGAGGCAGCTTTGAAGTCTGACCTGGATCGTTTGATGGCCGAGCGCGGCTATGCCGCCCTGCTGGCCATGGGCGGCAGCGCCCACAACCCGCCCATGTACTACTTGTCCAATGGGGCCAAGGTGACCGAGCGCGCCGTGCTGGTGAAGAAGCAGGGCCAGGAGCCGATGCTGTTCGTGGATTCGATGGAGCGCGAGGAAGCCCGCCGCTCCGGCCTGCCCGTGGTGGACCAGACCTCCGCCCGGCTGCGCGAGCAGTTGCGCGCGGCCGGCGGCGACCGGCTGCAGGGCACCGCCCGCTGGCTGGGCGGCCTGCTGCGCGAGGCCGGCGTGGAGAGCGGCACCGTGGCGGCGTATGGCGCCGCCGACCTGGGCGCCGGCTATGAGCTGCTGACCGCGCTGAGCGAGCTGCACCCGCAGCTCAATATCGTGGGCGAATTCGACAACGGCGTGCTGGCTGCGGCCATGGTCACCAAGAGCCCGGAGGAGATCAAGCGCATCCGCTCGGTGGGCAAGCATACCATGCGCGTGGTGGCCGGCACGGAGGAGTTCCTGACCTCGCACCGGGCGCGCAACGGCTGCCTGGTGAAAAAAGACGGCACGCGGCTGACCATCGGCGACGTCAAGCGCCGCATCCGCCAGATGCTCACCGAAGAAAACCTGGTTGACCCGGACGACGGCACCATCTTCGCCATCGGCCACGACGCCAGTGTGCCGCACTCGCGCGGCAGCGACCGCGACCCGCTCAAGCTCGGCCAGACCATCGTCTACGACATTTTTCCGGCCGAGCCGGGCGGCGGCTATTATTTCGACTTCACCCGCACCTGGTGCCTGGGCTATGCCCCGCCCGAAGTGGAGCAGGCCTACGACGACGTGCTGACCACCTTCAAGGCCGTCATGAAGGCCCTCAAACCCGGCGAGTTGACGCGCAGCTATCAGGCCCTCACCTGCCAGATGCTGGAAGCCCGCGGCCATCCCACCATCGGCAGCAACCCCACCACCACCAGCGGCTACGTGCACAGCCTGGCGCACGGCGTGGGCCTGCACATCCACGAAGCCCCCAGCTTTAGCGACCTGCCCGGCAACGAGGCGCGGCTGGAGCCCGGCATGGTCATCACCATTGAGCCCGGCGTCTACTACCCCGAGCGCGGCTACGGCGTCCGCATCGAAGACTGCGTCTGGCTGAACCCGGCGAATATGAAATTTGAAACGCTCGCCAATTATTCAAAGGATCTGGTGTTGCCGGTGAAGAAGGGATGAAGGGGCATCGTTCGTGGTGCGTGGTGCGTGGTGCGTATGACGCCATCCACACCACGTACCACGCACCACGCACCATGGAATACAACCATGCCTAGAATCCTCGCCATCGAAACCTCCTGTGACGAAACCGCCGCCGCCGTCGTGGTCGACGGCCAGACGATGCTATCAAACATCATCGCCTCGCAGGCGGCCAAACACGCGCAGTACGGCGGGGTGTTCCCCGAAGTCGCCTCGCGCATGCACATCGAAGTCATTTATGCCGTGGTGCAGCAGGCGCTCACCGACGCCCACCTGTCGCTGGCCGATATCGACGCCGTTGCGGTCACGCGCGGCCCCGGCCTGCCCGGCTCGCTGGTGGTCGGCCTGAACACCGCCAAGGGCCTGGCGCTCGGCCGCGGGCTGCCGCTCATCGGCGTCAACCATCTGGAAGGCCACGTCTACTCACTGTGGCTGGTGGAGAATGCCGCCGAGGTCAAGTTTCCGGTGTTGGTGCTCATTGTGTCCGGCGGCCACACCGAGCTGGTGCTGATGACCGGCCACAGCCAATATAAGCGCCTGGGCGGCACGCTCGACGACGCCGCCGGCGAAGCCTTCGACAAGGTGGCGCGCATGCTGGGCCTGTCCTACCCGGGCGGCCCAAGCATCGAAAAGGCCGCCCGCACAGGCAACCCCGCCGCCTATCGCTTCCCGCGCGCCTGGCTGGAAGGCACCTGGGATTTTTCGTTCAGCGGGCTAAAAACCGCCGTGCTATACGAGGTGCGCCAGCAGCGCCCCGGCGGCCCGGTGGGGCCGGATGCGCCCCCGCTCGACCCGGTGCGCGTGCCGCACCTGGCCGCCAGCTTTCAGGCCGCCATCGTGGACGCGCTGGTCGGCAAGACCGTGGCCGCCGCCAAGGATCACGGCGTCACCGAAATCTTCGTCGCCGGCGGCGTCAGCGCCAACCAGGCCCTCAAGGCCGAGTTCGAGCGCCGCTCGCCGCTGCCGGTGCGCGTGCCGCCGCTGATTTTGTGCACCGACAACGCCGCCATGATCGCCGCCGCCGCCAATTTCCGCTTCCTGGCCGGCCAGCGCGACGCGCTGGATATGGACGCCATGCCCAACTGGAAGCTCACCTGATTGAGTCGCAGATCCTGGCGATTGACATTGCCTCCCCCCCCAAGCTTTATAGTTGTTTCACAGCTTGTGACATGATTATCAGGGAAGGGGATCAACCGAACGCTTCTTTTTGCAGTACGACCTGACAAAAGACGCGTTCGGTTATTTTGTTTAAGGCTGGTTTGGAGGGCGGAGAATGAAAAAGCTTGGAGGCGTCGCGCAGGCAATAGCGGGCTTGGTCATGCTGGCGGCGCTCGTCTTTGTTTTGGTCATCGCGTTCCGCTCGGTCAGCGGCAGGACCGGAGCAGCACCGCCTCCAACGGCTGGATCAGTAACGGGCTATCCCGCGCCAGCACAGACTCAGTCGGGCTACCAGGCGCCCGGTGCAACGCAGGTGGCTTCGCCCTATCCGACACCGCCTGATGTGCCGACTGTGGCTCCGACCCCTGCCTTGCCGCCCCTCAACGATGCGCCCGATCAGTTTGACCCCAAAACCTATGGATTGCCCGACACGATTGCGGGGTACAACGCTTTAGGGGTTTTAACGTCCGAGAATACAGCTTGCAGGCCGGCTGGGCGCAAAACCTTGGTGTTACAAAGCATTGAGCCAACACTCCAGGATGCCCTTAAGAACGACCGAACGGCAGACGTCATGAAAGCCTTGAGCGCACTGGGGCTGAATACAGATGAATGGGACACTTCAGTTGCCGGTCCCAATTCTACGCGAGAACAACTGATTGCTGACGTTCAAGCAGAGAACAAGGAAATGGAAACGTACGGATGCGTTTCTACCGGAGGGCCGGCGATCCCGGCAGTTACTTCTACTTCTCAAAATCCTTAATAGTGTATCCGTCTAATTCCGCCCTATATAACGTGAAACCATATAACGCCACTTTCTATCTGCTTCAGACTGGATTGCAGTTCTGGAATGGCGCCGTCACCCGGCCCTAACGTCGCGCGCCTCAAGACGAACCACGTCTCGTCTCGCCCCGGTCAGCCCTGGCCGGTGCGTTATGTTTTTAGCCCATCGCAGCCTGATCCGCTCACACCCAATCCACTATCTGGCTGTACAATCAGGCTATCGTTGCCCGAATTGGGCAATAGGACGCCTCCTTCGCCGCGAAATTCAGGCCCGGACAGTCGTGACAGACCGCGCCCGAAACGATGACGAATGACCAATCCTGATTCAGAAAATAACCACTACCCTCGGACTTGCTATGGCGACGATTTCCACAGCTCTCAAACCAGGCCAGAACGCCCTGATCATTGGCGCCTCTTCCGGCATTGGCGCGGCCCTGGCGCGGCGGCTGGCGCGCGAAGGCTTTGGCGTGGCCCTGCTGGCGCGCCGGGCCGAGGCCCTGGCGGCGGTCTGCCAGCAGACCAACGCCGAGCTGGGCGCCGACCGAGCGCGGGCTTACCCGCACGACGTCACCGATACCGGCGCGGTGCCCGAGCTGTTCCAGACTATCCTGCGCGACCTGGGCAGCATCGACCTGGTGGTTTACTGCGCCGGCCGCCAGTTGGCCGTCGCCCTCAACGAGTACGATTTCGCCAAGGACGAGGCCATGCTGGAAACCAACCTGCTGGGCGCGGTGGCCTGGCTCAACCAGGCCGCCCTGCTGTTCGAGCGGCTGGGCGGCGGCCAGATCGTCGGCATTTCGTCCATCGCCGGCGAGCGCGGCCGGGTCGCCAGCCCGGCCTACAACACCTCCAAGGCGGCGCTCAACACCTATCTGGAAGCGCTGCGCAATCGCCTCACGCGCCGCGGCGTGAACGTGCTCACCGTGCGCCCGGGCTTTGTGCAGACCGAATTGCTCAAGAACAGCCCGCGCACCTTTTGGGTCATCTCGCCCGAGCAGGCCGCCGACGACATCTGGCGCGCCGTCCGCGCCCGCAAGCAAGTGGTGTTCACCCCTGCCCGCTGGCGGCTGGTGGCCCTCGGCCTGCGGCACGTGCCCTCGGTCATCTTCCGGCGCATGAGCTTTTGAGTCATCGGAAAAATGGTCTGGAGCAGGCAGCCGGGCAGGGCAATCGCGTCTTGACAAAAATTTCCGGCAAACATGACTCACCCCGAATTTAATTTAGGCAGGGTGGGCGGACGG
>JAYTFQ010000051.1:0-4223 GCA_043734225.1 Anaerolineales bacterium
AGCGGAAACTCAGCGCTCAGATCGGCGTCTTCATCTTGAAACTGGAACCGCACCGGGTTGCGCGTCAGCAGCGCGAACTTTTCCGGCTCTGCCGCCCGCAGCCGTTCGGCCACTCGGAAGCCGTCCACCAGCGTGTTGTCGCCGCCGTCGGTAGACGTAGACAGGCAGTGAAGCAGTTGCAGGGTTGGGGTCGGGTCGCGATACGGATTGTCGGTGTGGCCGCCCAGTGCCAGCCCGGTGTAGGCCAAATTATTGGGGTTGACCACCGACTTCACATCGAACAGCGGCCCATAATTGGTCTCGCGCACATAGCCGAACAGCTTGGCTACTTCCAGCACCATGCCCGGCCTGGCCGGCACGCCATGCAGCAGCGCGAACCCATATTGGTCGATCGCCGCCAGCCAGTCGCGCAGAGCGCCTTCCTGCTTGGCAATGGCGGCATAGTCACCGCGCGGTAAATTCCCGGCGATCTCCGCTCCCCACAACTTGGGCGCGCTGCGGCGTTCGGCCCGCGCCGCGGCGGAATAGCAGTGCGCCCGCAGCCACGCCGCGGGATAGCGGCTCCGATGCTCGCCCGGGGTCCATTCGATTTCCAGTTCGTTTTGTTGCGTATGTGCCAGATTCGCCGGCGCGATGCCGGCCGGTATCGCCGCCGTATCCAGCAAACGCTGGCCATTCGGGTGGCGGCATAGCCCGCACTGGCAATTGTCCCGCAGCCAGATGTAGTGAAATACGCTGTGATGCCCGTCCGCCCAATCGATCAGAAGCCGATTGGCTTCCTGTGTCACCCGTGTCATTTCCTCGTGCGGCAGCATGTCACCCGCCTTTCCAAACGAAATCCCCAGATCGCCATAGCCCGTGGCAGGCCGCATTATAGCCGCCTCGACCCGCACCCTCCGTTCCCAGGCCATGTTCAAGCGCCCTCTCCAACTGCGGGCCTCCCGGCGCAGCCTTCAGCCTTAAAATTTGCTTCTGCCCTAACACTTACCGCAGCAGATAGAACAAATACCTGCTGCGCTACTCATATGCGCCGCCTCGTGTCCCCGTCTGGACAAGATGGACTGTCACCCTGCGTAATGCTTGGTGCTGGGCGCCATGCCCACCAGCCTGGCATTCATCTCTCAGCAAGATGGCTGTCACCCTGAGTGGCCATTCCGCGCGTTGCGTGTTTCGACGCAAGAAACGCCGCTTTCCTTGGCCGTCTATCCTGAGCCTGAATGTGCTGCCTTGGCTTGGCTCTGCGCACACGACCGGCCGCCGGCCACACAGCGCAGAATTCATTCGGTTGGCTCCGCGCTCTGCTTGGACGACCGGCCGCAGCCCGCGCAGGCGGGCTTCGTGTCTTCGTTGCCGTGGTTACAACCGCCGGCCTGGCCCCGCCCTGCCTGTGATAAGATACGCTTATTTGCGGCGCCCAGTGGGCGCTGGTGGGTCATTCCCGGGAGGATTTTGTGCCAAAGAAATCGAAAAAAGTCCGCGTCGCCATTATTGGCGTCGGCAACTGCGCCTCGTCGCTGGTGCAGGGTGTGCAGTTTTACCGCGATACCAAGGTCTCCGACCGCGTTCCCGGCCTGATGCACGTGGACCTGGGTGGCTATCACATCCGCGACATCGAATTCACCGCCGCCTTCGACGTCGTCGACACCAAGGTCGGCAAGGATTTGTCGCAGGCCATCTACGCCTTTCCCAACAACACCATCAAGTTTTCGGATGTGCCGGCGCTGGGCATCACCGTGCAGCGCGGCATGACCCATGACGGCCTGGGCAAATATGTCAGCACCAAGGTCACCAAGGCCCCCGGCCCCACGGTCGACATCGTCCGCATCTTGAAAGAGACCAACACCGATGTGGTGGTTAGCTATCTGCCGGTCGGTTCGGAGATGGCCACCAAGTGGTACGTCGAGCAGATCCTGGAAGCCGGCTGCGCCTTTGTCAACTGCATCCCGGTCTTCATTGCCTCCCAGGGCTACTGGCAGAAGCGCTTTGCCGAGCGCGGCCTGCCCATCATCGGCGACGACATCAAGAGCCAGGTCGGCGCCACCATCACCCACCGCGTGCTGGTCAACCTGTTCCGCGAGCGCGGCGTCCATCTGGATCGCACCTACCAGCTCAATTTCGGCGGCAACATGGATTTCTACAACATGCTCGAGCGCGAGCGCCTCGAGTCTAAGAAGATTTCCAAGACCAACGCCGTCATCTCCCAGCTCGACTTCGAGATCGACGAGGGCAATGTGCACGTCGGCCCTTCGGACTATGTGCCCTGGCTTACCGACCGCAAATGGTGCTACATCCGCATGGAAGGCACCACCTTCGGCAACGTGCCGCTCAACTTGGAGCTCAAGCTGGAAGTCTGGGACAGCCCCAACTCGGCCGGCGTGGTCATCGACGCCATCCGCTGCGCCAAAATCGCGCTGGATCGCGGCATCGGCGGCCCGCTCAAGGGTCCCGCCTCCTATTTTATGAAGAGCCCGCCCGAGCAGTACACCGACGACATCGCCCGCCGCCGCACCGAGGACTTCATCGCTGGGAAGTAGCTGGCGCTGAAATCGGGCATGCAAGTGGAAGAGACCGTCAAGAAGCGCCCCAGCCTCACCGATTGGGCCCGGCGCGCGTTCAAGGGAGTGCTGGACCCCATCGCCGCCGGGTTGGTGCGCCTGGGCCTGACGCCCACCGCCGTCACCCTCATCGGCCTGGCTGGCAATGCCGTGGCGGCCGTGGTCATCAGCCAGGGCTGGATGACCGTCGGCGGGCTGATCATCTTGCTCATGGCGCCCATGGACGCCCTCGACGGCACCATGGCCCGCCTCACCGGCCAGACCAGCAAGCTCGGCGCCTTCACCGATTCGGTCAGCGACCGCTGGGCTGAGTTATTTATCTTCGCCGGCCTGCTGTATTACTACCTGGGGCAGGGCGATCGGCTGGCCTGCATGCTGGTCTTTGCCGCCGCTGGCGGCAGCCTGTTGGTCTCTTACACGAAGTCGCGCGCGGAAACGCTCGGATTCGATTGCAATGTCGGCCTCCTCACCCGCCTGGAGCGTTTCTTAGTCCTGGTGCCGGGCCTGGTGCTGAACCTGCCCTGGCTGGCGGTGGCTATCATTGCCGTGCTGGCGAACTTCACCGCCGTGCAGCGGGCCTGGTATGTGCGCGGGCAGGCTCAGAGAAAGTCATCGGTGTGAACACCGAGAAATTGTGTTCAGCGGGCGGTTGATGCAATCAACCGCCCGCTGAACACAATTTCTCAAACACTTTCCTCGGTCTTCGCTGGTGGGCTTGAGCGGATACAATGGTCATGGGTAATTGTCCGCAAGCGTTTACGGCCGAGACGGGTCAGCTAAGCACAGTTCGGGAGCTAGAATGACTTTTGATCAATACGGCATACACCTGGGAACACTGCTGTATCTGCGCTACTACGGTCTGATCCTGGTCAGCGGCGCGTTTGCTGGCGGCTATCTGGCCTCGCTGGAAGCTCGCCGCCGCGGGCTCAACCCGGAGTTGGTCTGGGATGCGATCCTGTGGGCGCTCATCGGCGGCATTGTCGGCGCCCGCCTCTGGCACATCCTCACCCCGCCCCCCAGTATGGTGGCGGCCGGCCTCACCACTCAGTGGTATCTCACCCACCCGCTGGTCGTCACCGATCGCGGCCTGGAAGGCGCCCTGGCCGTCTGGAACGGCGGGCTGGGCATCCCCGGCGCCGTTGCCGGCGGCCTGCTGGGCCTGTATTTGTTCGTCCGCCGCGCCAAGCTCAATTTCGCCGTCTGGGTCGATTTGGTCGCGCCGGCGCTGGCGCTGGGCCAGGCCATCGGTCGCTGGGGCAACTACGTCAACCAGGAGTTGTACGGCCGGCCGACCACGCTGCCGTGGGGCATCGATATCCTGGCCCAAAACCGTGTGCCGGGTTACGCCGATCCCACGCTCCGCTTTCACCCCACATTTTTATATGAGTCGATCGGCAATTTGCTCATCTGCCTGGCGCTGCTCTACATTGCCCGGCGCTACAGCGGCCGGCTGAAGAACGGCGATTTGTTCCTCCTGTACCTGATCTTCTACCCCGTCCTGCGCTTCTTCATGGAATTCTTGCGCCTGGATAGCTCGGAGATCACCGCCAGTGCTTTGAATCTCACCCTCAACGCCAACCAGACCTTGATGGTCATCCTGGCCGTGGTCGCGATCTTCTGGTACGCCAGCCGCCACCGCGCGATGCGCCGCTATCATTTGAAGACCCA
>JAYTFQ010000052.1:0-3751 GCA_043734225.1 Anaerolineales bacterium
CAGGGGAGAAGGCGGCGGGGGAGAAGGGGGCGGGGGCGCAGAGGACGCACGTCAGAACGACTGACCGGTTTATGCTGGCGATCGTGCTAGTGGCGGGGCTGGAATGGGTGGTGAGCACCTGGCTGCCGGTGACGATCCTGGTGGAGCTGCAGTTGGGGCGGGTGGGCGTGTGGGCGATTGTGCTGGGGTATGTGTATTTCGCCCATTATCTGGCGACCGCGTATCAGGCGGGGCGGATAGGCAAGGCGGAGCTGGCGGCGCTGGTGCTGGCGCTGGCCTTGCCGCAACTGGCGTTTCTGACGCTGATCATTTGGATGATCGGCCGGCGGGTGGCCGCGGCGAAATGGCGGCCGGTGGTGGTGGGCGGGCTGGCATGCGCGGTGTTTGGCGCCAGCCTGGCGCTGGCGGCCGGCACGGGGCTGTGGGACCCGCGCGTGCAGGTGGAGGCGCGGCACGACGACTGGTATGCGGCGCAGTTGTGGGCGCGCGACCACACGCCGGTGGCGGCGGTGTTTATCACCCCGCCCCACCTGCACAACTTTTTCACGCCGGGCTGGCGGGTGTATTCCGAGCGGGCGACGGTGACGACGCTGAACGATTTGATCGACGTGGGCTACACCCCCAGCTACTATGACACCTGGCAGCCGCGCTTTGAGGCAGTGGCGCCGGGGGCGCTGGCGCGCTTCCGGGGCGACAGCGCGCAGAACGCGGCGCTGACGGCCGAGGCGTTTTATGGGCTAGGCGACGCGCAACTGCTGGCGGCGGCGCGGCAGTATGGCGCGGACTACCTGGTGGTGGAGCGGCCACACGCGCGGCCGTGGCGGGTGGCGTATGAGAACGCGGGCTATGTGATCTACGATTTGAGAGCAGTCAAGTAAGGGCATCCGACCGAAAATAGAAGGCGGCGGGGTGGCGAGCGTTGCTCGTCACCCCGCCGCCTGCTATTTTCGGGACTATCTCAATCAGGCGTGGGTGAGGCCGACGGAGGGATGGGCTTTGACCTGGCGCTCAATCTGTTTGCCCGAGCGGGCGGCGGCAATTTCAAGATCATATTGCGCCTGGAGCCGCAGCCAGATGCCAGGCGAGGTGCCGAAGTAGCGCGCCAGCCGCAGGGCTGAATCGGCGGTGATGGCGCGCTGGCCGCGCACGATCTGGCTGATGCGCAGCGGCGCGACGCCCATATCGGCGGCCACACGGCGCAACGCGTGGCTGAGGCCCAAGGGCTTCATGAAATCTTCCAACAACACTTCACCGGGGTGAACGGGCGGCAGTTTCTTCATGGCGTTAGTGATAATCCATCATCCGCGAATGCGTCAATGAACATTAACAAATAAATACCGCAATGTACGCTGGCTGGCCGCGCCGCGTGGAATTCGCGCCTGATGACCGCGGCCAAGGGCGGGCCGGGGCCGGTCGTCCACGCAGAGCCAAGAGCCAACCGAATGAATTCGGCGCTGGTGGCCGGCGGCCAGGGGAGCATGACCGCCGCGCTCGCGAAGCTAGCCTGGCCGCGCCGCGTGGAATTCGCGGCTGGTGGCCTGCGGCCGGTCGTCCACCTGCGTGGACGATGCCTCTAATTTCAGGTTCGTTTTCGTCCCGCAGGCGCGTACGCTCCCGAAGCGCAGGGAGTGGGCGACCGGCCCGCAAATGGCCGCGCCATGAGGCGCGAATTCATTCGGTCATGTGCGCCGGCGGCCAGGGGCGGGCCGGGTCGGTCGTGTCGCTCCCTGCGCTGCGCTTCGGGAGTGCTTCGCGACCTGCGCGGACGATGCCTTTTCATCTCCCCTTTCATCCTTCACACGCACCTAACGGTGGCGCAGGTGTCCTTCATCCTTCACACGCACCTGACGGTGGTGCAGGTGTCCTTCATTCTTTCGCCAGCCCCCTTCCCTTTTCATCCTTCACACGCAACTGGCGTTGGTGCAGGTGTCCTTTATACTTCATCCGTCTCAGGAGGAGCCAATCCCCATGGATCATTTCATCTGCGCGACGTGCGGCACACAGTATCCGGCCAACGAGCAGCCGCCGGCGGAGTGCCCGATCTGCCTGGACGAGCGGCAGTATATCGGCTGGAAGGGGCAGTAGTGGACGACGCCGGCGGAGCTGCGCGCGAACCACCACACTTTCATAAAAGAAGAAGAGCCGGGGCTGACGGCCATCGGGTGCGAGCCGAGCTTTGCCACACCTGCACTTGCAACAGCGCGCAAGCGCAGGTGCAAGTGTTGGGCAGCGGGCGCAGCTGGTGCAGACGCCGCAGGGCAATGTGCTGTGGGAGAGCCTATCGCTGATGGACGAGCCGGCGCTGGAGGCGGTGCGGGCGCGCGGCCACGCGTGACGGGCCCAGGACGGTCAGCGCCGCGAGACCGCGCGCAATGGGCACATCATATTTCAGCACGCGGTGGTTACTGGTGTCACCCACGTACAGATTGCCAAGCGTGTCGACCGCCAGGCCAAAGGGGCCGTCCAGGCTATTGGCGCCGACGCCGCCGTTGTTGGCCGTGTTTTGGGTCAGATCGGGATGGCCAAAAACGTGGCTGGCGGCTATAGCGGTGCTCAGCGGCGCCTGGTATTCCACCACCCGATTGAACGAGACGTCGGCCAAATACAAGTTCCCATGTGGGTCCACGGCCACGCCGGCCGGTCGGCCCACCCAGGTTGGTGGGGGTGGCACTGCCGGGGATGGAAGTGTGAATGAGGTCAGGCTGGCCAAAGGCGCGATCGGCGCTGCGGTCGCTGGTCAGCGGGGCGTCGTATTACAGCACGCGGTTGTTGTCGAAGTCGGCCACGTACAGGTTGCCCTGGCGGTGCAACGCCACACCGGCCGCGCGCGTCAGGCTGCTGGCGTTGAGACCGCCGTGGTTGGCGACGCCGGTGGCAAAGCCCGGCTGGCCAAACACGCGGTTGGCGCTTTGGTGCGTGGTGAGCGGCGCGTCGTACTCCAGCACGCTGTGGTTGTCGAAGTCGGCCACATACAGATTGCCCCGCGGGTCGATGGCCATCTGCTGTGGCGAGAACAGGCTGGCGGCGCTGAGCCCGCCGGCGTTGCTGGCATGGCCGCCAAAGGTTGCGTGGCCCAACACACGGTCGGCGGTGGCATCCAGGCTGGCAGCCAGCGCCAGGGGCGCGGGCGCGGCCCAACCGGCGAGCAAGACGACGATGACAACAACACAACGCAGACGATGACGCATGGTAATTCCCCTCTACTTGGCCTTAGCGCATCATCAACGGCAGCCGCACCTTGACCAGTGCCCAGTCAAATTCCAGCACGCGGTTGTTAACGATGTCGGCGATGTAGAGATTATTCTGCCCGTCCAGCGCCACCCCGGTAGGGCCGTTCAGGCTATCGGCGCTGGTCCCGCCATTATTGGCAGCGTTTGACGAAAAGCCGGGTTGGCCGAACACGCGGTCGGCGGTGCGATTGGTGAGCGGCGCGTCGTATTCCAGCACGCGATTGTTGAAGCGGTCGGCCACGTACAGATTGCCAAAGCCGTCCAGCGCCAGGCCCGCCGGATCATACAGGCTGCTGGCGCTGGGCCCGCCGTTGTTGGCGGCGCCGGAGGTGAGGTTGGGCTGACCGATGACGTGATCGGCGGTGCGATCGGTGGTGAGCGGCGCGTCGTATACCAGAACGCGATTGTTGAAGCGGTCGGCCACGTACAGATTGCCAAAGCCGTCCAGCGCCAGGCCCTGCGGATCATACAGGCTGGTGGCGCTGAGGCTGCCGTGGTTAGCGTCATTCGACCCAGAATTG
>JAYTFQ010000053.1:0-2592 GCA_043734225.1 Anaerolineales bacterium
CAGACAATCGTCTGGCCGCTTCGCGGCATCCAATTCGGCCGGCATTTCATGGCAGCCTGAGCAGATACGGTAATTGAAGATAACGCCGCGAGGCTTGAATCTGCGCGGCGCTGGCAATTCAGTGAAATACGAAAGGGTTGGAGGATGAGCAAAGCCAAACGGAAGCTGAAACTACCCAACGTCGCGCCGGCGGCCGTGCTGCGCGTGCGCCTGGAGGCCGCCTGGCTGGGGCCGGGTGCAGCCTTGCAGACCGCCGAGCAGTTGCAAGCTGGCCTGCAAGCGGCCGGACAGGGCCTCAAGCCAGATCTGGTCACAAGCGTGGTGCTGCCGGTCTACGCCTCGGCCAGTCCTGAGACGCAGGCCAGGCTGGAGCGCGTGCTGCCGGAGTGGCTGGCGCGGCTGGATGGCCTGAGCGCGCTGGAGGCCCTGGTCAGGCGGGAGCAGTTGACGGCGGCGCTGCAGACCATCGGGCTGCGCTGGCTGGCGGCCGGCGGGCGCGAGGTGAGCCTGATTATGCCGAGCGCGGAGAGCACTTTCCATAGCGCCTACGCGCTGGACGATAGCTCGCAAGCGGCCGTAAGCGTGTTGTGGTACAGCAACGCGCAGCGCAATCGGGCGCGCGGCATGCAGTTCCTGATTGACCACAACCCGCCATGGGAGGGCGCGATCAAAGACGTGATGCTGTTCCCGAACAAGCCGCCGGAGCAGCTCATCGAGCGCTACGTGGAGATGTGGGCCGAACGCGGCCAGGCCATGACGCCGATCGACGCCGCCGCGGCCAAACACAAACTGGTGCTGGCGCTGAAGCAGAACGAAGCCGCTCGGGTGCGCCTGCCAAAAGATTTGGTCGCCCTGCGCGAGCCGTTCTTCGCGCACGTGCTGGCGCTGTCGGATGCGCCCGGCACCCCGCCCTTCACCGTGGATGATTTCCAAACCCTGAGCGTGTCGGGCCAATCCGCGGAGGAGATATCGCTTTTTGAGCAAACAGTCGCCCGGCGCGTGCGCATGGCCGATGGCAAAGAGTTGTATATTGACGCCAGTATCGCCAACCAGGGGCTGGGCGATTGGGAAGACGACGAAATAGATCAATAATCACGCGCGATAGGGTCACCAGCGAGGCTAATGCGATGCCATCCCAGAAGCAATGGATGTTTGCGCCCGACAGTGGTGGGTCGAAGATTCCCGAGGCCGTCAAGCGCGACGTGCAACAACGTCTGGAAGCCGTGGCGGCCAGCCGCCTGAACGGCAAATATACTCGGCTGGATATCCGCTTCAAAGGGCAATTTTGCTATGTCGATGCCTACCAGGAACCCCCCAAACCGACCAAAAGCTGGCCGCCCAAAGACTGGCCGGAGACGCTAGAAGAATACCTTAACCGGCTGCGCCAGACGCCCATTCATCTCTGCCGCTTGCGCTATTTCGGCGCTGATCGGTGGGGTTTTGCCTTTTTCACCTACGGCCACGAGAAGTATGAATTTTCATATTTTCCCAATGGCGAACCTTTTGGCAAGCCGGAGGAGGCCCTCCTTGCATCCGCCGCGGTCTATTTGGAAAGCGGAGCACTCTCATAACGCAGCCCAATTCGCGATCCGCAGCCGTGCCCCGCTCGAAGCATTGAGACCTCGGGCAATTCGGGTCTGCTGATTAACCTGAATGTTAGGCTTTGCGCAACGGCGGCTTCGATCACTGCTGGCCTTGTTCTGTATGCTTGCCCGGCCATTCCCGCGCCAGGATGGCATATTGGAATTCATCGTGGAAGGTGCCGTCCTTCCAAAGCCGTTCGCGCACATGACCTTCGCGGCGCATGCCCAGCTTTTCCATCACGCGCGCCGAAGCCAGGTTGCGCACATCACACGCGTCGTAAATACGGTGCAGGTTCAGTTGATCGAAGCCAAAGTTGAATAACGCCCGCATCGCCTCCGTCGCATAACCCCGTCGCCAGTATTGGCGGTGCAGCACATAGGCAAAGCTCCCCATAAGTGATTGATCCTGATCCAACTCCAGCGTGATGTCACCGATCACGCCGGTCTTGCCGCGCGGCACCACGGCCAGCTCATAACAGCGCCGCGGCTGGTCCTGCGCGCGGGATACACAGCCGTTCACCCATTCCTGCGCCTGGGCGGGTGTGTATGGGCCAAAGGACATGTACTGCACCACCAGCGGGTCGGATGTATAGACGTGAACGTCGCGCCAATCATCGGCCGCAAACTCGCGCAGGATCAGGCGGTCAGTTTCCAGCTGCATGGCAGCTCCTCCTAGTGGAGCGGTACCTGAGGGATAGGCGGCGGGTTGGCGGCGCTCACACCGCTGGGCTGATCGCCGCCAGGGCCTGAGCCAGCTCGGGCACGGCCTCAGCCCCGGCGCGCACCTGCAGGCTGGAGCCTTGGAAGTCCGTCCCAATCGGCTCGCAGCGGCCGCCCAGCCAGGCGACCTGCGTCCCATCCGGGCTGAGCCGGACCGTCTCCCGGTCGGGCTTGCCAAGCAGGAGTTTGCGCGGGAGCAGGGGAATGTCTGTCACGTAGGCTCCCAAAGCCGGCTGCACTCTAAATCATCGCAGGCGGTCAGCGACCTTTGCAGTTTTGGCAGCCAGTA
>JAYTFQ010000054.1:0-5207 GCA_043734225.1 Anaerolineales bacterium
CAGGGCGCACCAAGTGCGCCCTGCCGCCCGCTTTTTGGTTAATCCGCGCTAGAGATGCACCACCCCGAGAAGCTGCAAAATGACAAGGATGACGGCAATCACGATCAGAATATGGACCCAACCGCCGACTTTCGGGAAACTGGGACTGATTCTCCCGCCGAAAAAACCGAGCAGCCAGAGAATGACGAGAATGACGACGATCGTCCACAACATGGGGCGCCTCCTGGGGAATGGGTGGTCATCTGCCGGCCGGTCGTTGGCTGGCCCTAAAAACAGTGTAGCGAGCTGGCGCGACTTGTCAATGTATCTTTGGCGCCGCCAGGATCAGTTTAGGTGTGCCTTCTGGAACAGACTATGGTCGAGCGCCCGGGCCTAGAATTGTTCTTCCAACATGCGGCGCAGATATTGGCAATAGGGGTTGTCGGGGGAAATGGCGGCAACGGCCAGCACCTGCTCGGCGCTGATATAGCCCTTGCGATAGGCGATCTCTTCCAGGCAGGCAATCTTGAGCCCCTGGCGGTGCTCGATGGTCTGGACGAAGTTGCTGGCTTCCAGAAGGCTTTCGTGAGTGCCAGTGTCGAGCCAGGCGGTGCCGCGCCCCAGAATTTCCACCTTCAGCTCGCCCCGGCGTAGATAGGCCAGGTTGACGTCGGTGATCTCCAGCTCGCCGCGCGCGGAGGGGCTTAGGCCGCGGGTGATGGCGGCGGCCTGGCCGTCATAGAAATACAACCCGGTGACGGCGTAGCGCGAGCGCGGCCGCTGGGGCTTTTCTTCTATGCTGATGGCGTTGTGGCTGGCGTCAAACTCGACGACGCCATAGCGCTCGGGGTCGTTGACGTAGTAGGCGAAGACCAGCGCGCCGGCGGCCAACTGTCCCGCGCGCTCAAATATCTCCGACAGGCCATGCCCATAGAACAAATTGTCGCCAAAGATCAACGCGCATGGCTGGCCCTGGAGGAAGCCCTCGCCGATGAGCAGGGCCTGCGCCACGCCGTTGGGCGCCGGCTGCACCGCGTACTCAATCTTCAGCCCCAGGCGCTGGCCGTCGCCAAATAACTGGCGGTAAAGCCCCAAATGCTCGGCGGATGAGATGATCAGGATCTCGCGGATGTTGGCGAGCATCAACACCGACATTGGGTAGTAAATCATCGGCTTGTCGAACACGGGCAAGATTTGTTTAGAGAGCGACAGTGTGAGTGGGAACAAACGCGTGCCACGGCCGCCGGACAAGATGATGCCTTTCATGCCTATTCTCCAAAGAAATGACGGACGCAGGCGCGCGACCCCGCCGGATGCCAGTCGCTACACCCGCCGCAGCAGGCCTCTCTCGCCGGTGTGCGCCCGCAGCACGGCCACCCACACGGCCGGCAAGGAGGTGGCGCCGCGGTACTGCAGGTAGCGCGGCGACCACTGCGGGTGAAAGCGCGCCTTGAACTCATACACGCCGTGGAAGTTGTAGACCTGGTTGAAGCGCTTATAGATGAACTGCATCATGCGCTCGGGGGTGCTCTCGGCGGCGGGGGGCCGGCCGGCGGCGGGCGGCTGATCGGTTGCCGCCGGCTGGCCGGTGGCCGCGCCGACACCCGATAGCGGTATCAAGCCCAGGTTGAACGTCTCATAGCCCTGCGCCCGCGCCCACTCAAACATGCGCGCAAATAGAAAATCCATCGTGCCCTTGGGCGCGTCGCGGCGGCGGCGGGTCAGGTCGATGGTCACCTCGCACGGCTGATATTCCGGCAGGATATTTACAAAGGCCGTCACCGCGCCATCGGGCGAACGCACCGCCGCCACCCGGCTGGTGGCCACATACTCGTCGTCAAACCAGCCGCTGGCAAAGCCCTTCTCGTGGGTCTGGCGCACGTCCAGCCAATCGTCGCTCACGGTGCGCAGCTCTTCCACCAGTTCGGGCGCCAGCGGCGGCTCGTGCAGTGTCACCTGGTGGCCTAGCCCCGCCAGCCGCTCGGACGAGTCGCGCAGCCGTTCGTTTTGCGGCTGATCCAGGCTGAAGGTGGTCAGGTCCACGATGGCGTCGTGGCCGATGGTGACGCTGGTGAACCCGGCCTCGCGAAAACAGGCTAGCGACTCGGGCATGGTCTGATAGAACACCGGCTGCCAGTCGTTATGGCCGCACATGGCCGTGTAACCCTCGATGGCGGCGGCCTGGTCAGCCCGCGGGCCGATGGGGTCGCCCAGGGCCACCGCGATGCGGCCATAGACGGTGAAGGCCACCAGCGAGCCGCCCGGCGAAAAATAATAGGCCTTGTCGTCCAGCAGCGCCAGGTGCGCCACCGCCGAGCGCCTGTGGGCCTGCACGATAGCCTGTGCCTGCGCGCGCGCCGCCGGCGAGGCCCGCCCGCCCGCCAGCACTGGCCGCACCATCATGATCAGGGCATAGCCCAAGGTGGCGGCGCCGACCAGATAAATGGAGTCGGCAAAGTAGCGGCCAAAGGCGGTGGTGGGCACCAGGCCAGGATCGTAAAACTGGGTGAACATGATCACCGTCTGGCGCACGGCGGCCCAAAAGCCAAAGCTGACGCTATAGGCCCGGTCGAGCAGATAGAAGCCGGCCACGCCATAGGCCAGCGTGAACACCGCCGCCGCGCCCAGCGCCCGCAGCCCTTGCCAGATGGAGGGCGGATCGGAGCGGGCCTGGAAGTGCGGGCCCTGCCGCCACAGCCACACGCCCAGCCCGGCCGCCAGCAGCGCCGGTTCCCAATCCAGCCCCTTGGTGATGTGGCTGATGGCGGAGACGGCCAGGGTGATGAGGGTGAGCAGCCAGGCCACGCGCTTGTGCCGCCACAAGCTGCCGGCCAGCACCAGCAGCGCGAACCCGGCCAATGTGGCGGTCAGGTGGCCGCCGCGGCGCACCTCCAAAGGCGAATACAGCGCTAGCACGCGCACCCGGCTGAGCAGCGAGGGCGTGACGCTGGAAAGCAGATTGAGGAGCCCCATCGCGGCCACCAGGATGGCGGCCAGGCGCACGCTCCACACATCCGATAGGGTGCGCGCCTTGCCGCCAAACGAGCGCAGCCGCCGTAATAGCCAAAAGCCGATGACGAACGGCAGCCAGAAGGCCAGCCCGCGAAAGGCCAGCGTCACCACCGCCGCCACGGCGCCGGCCACCCCCAGCGAGGTCATCGCCAGGGTCATGGCGCCTTCGACAATGCCGATGCCCTGCGGGGTGGGTGAGATGATCCAGAACAGGATGGCCATGGCATAGCCGGCCAGCAGCGTGCCCAGCGGCACGCGCGGGCCAAAGGCCAGGAACAGGCAATACAGCGTGCCCAGGTCGGCCAGGTGGGCGGCCAGGGCCACCAGCGCCAGCCGGGCCAGCGCTTTGGGCCGGGCGCGCATGGCGTCGGCGGCTTCCACGAACTCGGCCGTGTGCTCTTCGGCCCAGCCCAGGCCCAGCGGCGAACGTTGGCCCAGGCGCGCCATCACGGCGAACAGCGCCCGCTCCACAAAGCCCAGCAGCCGTCGCAGCCAATCCGGCTTGGCCGACCCCAGCACCAGCACGCCCACCAGGCTGCCGGCCAGGGCGGTCATCACAAGGCCGCCCAGCCATTGGTAGAGTTGCAGCACGCCGTTGCTGTACAGGTAGCCCAGGCCAAGGGCCACCACCACTACCACGCCCACATAGTCGGCGGCCAATTGCAGCACCAGCGCCGTGGCGGCCCGGGCGGGCGGCTGGCCGCGCCGGGCGGCGTCGTCCACAAACAGCGCCGCGCCCGAGGCGCCGCCGCTGGGCGCCACCACGTTGACGAAGTAGGAGCCGAATGTGACGGCCAGCAGGTCGCGGAAGCGGCTGGTGAGCCCGACCGTGGCGAAGGCGGCCTGATAGGACAGGGTGAAGAAGACGAAGTACAGCGATTGGAAGGCGAAGGCGGCCAGGATCCATTGCCAACTGCCCTGGACCAGCGTGCGCACCAGTTCGCGGATCTGCGGCAGGTGGGTGAACACCACCCAGAAGAAGCCGATAACCAGGATCCAGAGCAGGAGTTGGCGGCGGTTCATAGATATCGTTGATTGCGAAAACGGTACGCTGCGCGCTGGCCAGCACATCTCGCCACCACGCAGCGTACCGTTTTCGGAAATGACTTAATGTGTGAGCGGGGGGGCATGGGGGCTAAGTGGCAAACAGCGCCGCCGGCGGCAGGCTGGCGGACAGGCGCGCCAGCAGCGCTTCGTCTGGCCGGACGCCGGCGGCCTCCAGGGCCAGCAGCAGCGCGCCCACCACCGGCTCGAAAGGGCTCATCACCGGCCGCGCGCCGGGCACGTCGGCTTGCACCCGCGCCACCAGCGCTGCCTTCAGCAGCGGCGTGGGATGGCGCAGCACGCCGCCGGCCATCACCAGGGCGAAATCCGTTTGCTCCAGGCCCACCTTGCGCGCCGCCACCAGGGCATATTCGCCCATGGCGGCGCCGTGCTGGCGCACAATGCTGCCCGCCGCCTCGTCGCCGTCGTCAGCCACATCCAGCAGCACGCGCGCCAGCGGCCCCAGGTCGGGGTTGGGCGGCTGGTCGCGGGCGGTGGTGCGGTGCAGCACGCGCGCCACGCTGGGGAGTTGAAAGAAATCCAGCACGCGCTCGGTCAGGCGGGTGGGCGGGTCCAGCCCCAGCTCGGCGCGGTATACGGCGGCCAGGGCGGCCTGGCCCAGCTCGTGCGCGCCCTGCGGCACCTGCCAATAGCTGTTGTGCCACCAGCGGCCATCGCGGGCGCGCGCGCCGGTGGCTGTGCCGGTGCCGCAGGCCACGGCCACGCCCACGCCGTCGGGGGTGCCGGCGCGCAGGGTGCCGATGGCGTCGTTATACACCGACAGGTTGCGCGTCAGCCCGCGCGCGGCCAGCTCGCAGCGCAGCAGCTCAATGTCTTCCGGCCAATCGGCCCCGGCCATGCTGCCGCAAGCCGCCGCCACCCGGGTCAGGTCCAGCCCGTCGCCGGCCTGCTTCAGTGCGCCGGCCAGGGCCGCATCCACCTGGGCCATGGCCGCCTCGGGCGAGCCGGCGCCATAGATATCGCCGCAACCGGCGCGGCCGCTGCCGACGATGACGCCGTCCAGCCGCGCCAGCAGGGCGACGGTTTTGGTGTTGCCCGCGTCCAGCCCTAGTACGTGAGTCATAGGCTGGTAATTCTAGCGTATTTGGTTGGAGATGGGTAAGGGAATTGCCTGGTGGCGGTGACCCGGTCCACGTGAAAAAGAGCCGGGG
>JAYTFQ010000055.1:0-3330 GCA_043734225.1 Anaerolineales bacterium
ATACCGCATCCGAAAATCGGTGTCAAGACCCTATTTGCAGTTGGAGTATGCGAGTGCTAAGTCTGAAGAAGATAAGAACGTTTCAGGCAATGCATCGCAAATTACGGGGTAGCGGTCGCCTCGGCCGGTGGCGTTTGGCTGGCGCTGACTTCAGCGGTTGGTGGCAATGTGGCCCTCGCGGCCGGCTTGCCGGCTGCGGTGCCGCCGGCGGTCGCGGCGGGCGTGGCCGTGCCAAAGATGGCTTCCTGGCTGCTCAGCTTCCCGTCGCAGATGGCCATACTCTCGTCATAGCTGCCCTTCACCGTCGGGTCATCCGGCTTGAAGTTGAGCGCCAGCTGCAGAAATTTCGGCGCCTCGTTCGGGCCGCATTTGTTGAGGAACGCCAGCAGGTTGCCGTAGGTGTAGTAATACTCCAGCGGCGTGGACCCATCCAGCGTCATCGCCGCCACTTGCAGGGTCTGGCCCACCGGCTTCACCGGGTTTCCACTCGAGTCGTTCAGCGGCACGCCCTTGGCGTCGAACAGCGGGCTGCCCTTGCTGTCCACCGCGCCGCCGGCCACGGCCAGCCGCAACTCCGGCTCGGCGCCTTCATAGTTGCGGCGCTTGAACAGGATCAGGCCCAGGCGGCCGTGGATATCGGGATTGGCCGGATCGAGCAGCAGCGCCTGGTCCAGGTATTGAATGGCAGTGCCCAGCTCGTCGTTCTGATAGTACGTGCGGCTGAGATACAGATACGGCTCGACGTTGCTCGGGTCAACGGCGTTGGCCTTGCCGAAATAGATTATCGCATTATCGTAGTCTTTCAGAACGCGATAATTTAGGCCCAGCGCCAGATAAATGCTGATCAGGTTTGGATTGATCTTGAGCGCCGCCTTGTAGTGCTCGATGGCGGCCTGATAGTTGCCCACGCTCTCGTTGGCGTAGCCCAGCGCGCGCTCCGATTCGAGCAGGTTGGGCGCCAGCCGGGCGGCGGTCTCAGCTTCCTGGTAGCCCTGGTTCCATTTGCCCGAGTCGTTCAGAATCTCGGAGTAGTAGGCGTGGGCCGGGGCGTAATTACTGTCCAGGGCGATGGCCTGCACGGCCGCCGCCTCGGCTTCGGCCAGGGTGTGGCAGCGGCAGCCGGCGCTCACGTTCCAGTCGATGGCCCAGGCGTAGATCGCCCGCGCTTTGGCGTCGTTGGGCGCGATGAGCAGCGCCGAATTGGCCGAATCGAGCGCGCCCTGGTATTGCTCGGCAAAGATCTGGATGCGAGACAGCGCCACCTCGTAATCCAGCTTCTTGGGATTGGCGCGGGTGGCGTTTTTGTAGGCGGCGATGGCGGCCTTCATATTGCCGGCCGCGAACTGGGCTTCAGCCTCGTCGGCGAAGGATTGGGGCACGCGGGTGGGCTCCGCTGTCGGCTCGAACAGTGGCTGCACCCGTCCCTGCTGAAACCGCAAAGCCAGCAGCAGCAAACCACCGAATATAAGGCACGTCATCACGATGACGCGGCCCGGATTGGAGCGGCGGCCCGTCTTGCGGAGCCGCAGCGAACGACCTTGTAATTGCATTTGTCTTTATTGTCACTTTCCCCCCGTTGGATGGTACCATCCGGGCATGGGTCGGTCAAGGTAAGGGAGCCCAGCGTGTGCAAATCGCAGGGATTCCGTCGCTTTTGAGCCGTCCGGCGGTTAGACGGGCTGGTTTGAAGCCGTTATAATGTCCGGATTGCCGTCCCAAGCCGGTCGTTCCCGCGGTGAGGACCGGCCGGGATGCCTTGACAATGACCTCAATTGAAGACACCACCCCCGCGCCCGCGCCGTTGCGGGCGCGCCTGGGGCGCCGCCTGACCTTCATCAGCCTAGCGATTGTGGCCCTGGTGCTGCTGGTGCTGGCCGGCTCGGCCTTTGCCGGCTACCAGGCTGGCCTGTCCCAGCGCGATACCCAGGCGCGTGCCACCCAGTCCGCCGATCTGGCGCTCCAATATGCGTTGGCCCAGGTCGACGTGACCGCCGGCCGCTACGAGGTGGCCCAGGCACGGTTCGAATACATCTTGCAGTTGGACCCCCATTACCGCGATACCGGCCAGAAACTGGCCGACGTGCGGGCGCTGATGGCCGTGACGCCCAGCCCGACCCCCGCTCCGGTCACCGCTACCCCCATCCCCCAGCCCACGGCCACCCAATCGCACGTCGCCGCCGACCTGTTTACCCAGGCCCAGACCCAGTATGCGGCTTCCAATTGGGCCGGCGTCATCGAAACCTTGAGCCAGTTGCGCGGGGTGGATCCCACCTATCAGGCGGTCAAGGCCAATGGCATGCTGTATGTGGCCTACCGCAACCAGGGCGTGGCCCTCATTGCCGGCCCCGACATCGAGAGCGGCATGTTTGACCTGGACAAGGCTCAGGCCATTGGGCCGCTGGATAGCGAGGCGCTCAACTACCGCGCCTGGGGCCGGCTTTACCTGGCCGCCCAAAGCTTCTGGGGCCTCAACTGGCAGCAGGCCATGGAAATTCTTCAACAACTGTACGTGATCGCGCCCTACTTCCACGACACCGGCGCCATGCTCTATACCGCCACGGTCAGCTACGCCGACCAGTTGGCGCATTCTGGCGATACCTGCGGCGCGGCCAAGCACTATGCCGAGGCGCAGGCGCTCAAGGCGGATGTGAAGATTGCCGAGGCCCTGTCCACCGCCGAGGCCAGTTGCGCGCTGACACCCACCGCGGAGGTCGCCGGCACACCCGGCACCCCAGGCGCGCCAGCCTCCACCGCCAGGCCTACCCCATAAGGGCCATACCGCGGACGGTCAAGGTGACATAACGGTATGGGCCCTGCGTTACCTTGTCGCATGTTGGAATCCTTGTTATCATTTCGCCCGTCCTTCTGAGTTCGTATCTGTAGTGGTATCGGGGGTGAGCCCCGCTGTCCGGCGGCGAGTGCCTTTCAGCCGCCATTTTGTTGCCCGTTCGACGCCGGCCCGCTTGTGTTAGGCGGTTGCGCGACGATCGGGTTGGGAGGTTCCGCGGCGTATGTCTCGCACTTTGCATCCAATCATTCGTCTCCTGTGCCTGGCGGTTGCCGCTGGCCTGTTAGCCAGCGCCTGCGGCGGTTCGCAAAATTACACCCCCCTCACCACCCAGAACCCGGTGGCCGAACTGCCCGAAGGCCTGTCGTTCAGCGCCAATCCAGCTGCGTTGCCGGCTGATTTCCGTGTGCAGTTGTCGGCTGTTCCGGCCGACACTTTTACCGGCGGCAAGGCCGGCGAAGCCTTTGCGGCGGCGCTGCAAGCGCTGCCCGGCAATCTGACGCTCAAGAGCGCCTTGTTCAATATCCAGACCCAGGGGCACT
>JAYTFQ010000056.1:0-7214 GCA_043734225.1 Anaerolineales bacterium
CGCGTTCTTTGCGCTCTTTGCGGTTTAAGCTTTTGGGCTAAAATCCCCCCCAGGAGACCCACCCATGAAACGTTTCGCCCGCACTGTCCTGCTCAAAGACGATCCCGAAATCATTGCCCGCTATGAAGACTATCACGCCCACCCCTTTCCCGAAGTCAACGCCGGCCTGCGCGCCGTGGGCGTCGAGCGCATGTACATCTACCGCTACGGCCGCCAGTTATTCATGTTCATGGAAACCCGCGACGACTTTGGCGCGGCGGATATGGCCGGCTACACCGCCCACCCGCGCGCCCAGGAATGGGACACGCTGATGACCTCCTTTCAAGAGACCGTGCCCGGCGCGCCGGCCGGCAGCACCTGGGTAGACATGAAAGAGGTCTACGCCTTAGCGTAAGGCGAATATCATTCCCCCAACGCTGTCTCGGCTGGCACGGCCTGCCAGCCCAGACCTCGTTGTGGGAAATTTCTTCCAGGAGAGACAACGTGCCCGACGACAACAAAGCCATCATCCGCCGCTTTTATGATGAGGTCTGGAACAAGGGCAACGTGGACTTGGCCCTGGAAGTCTTCTCCGACGATTACACCCGCCACGACCTGCGCCCCTCCCAGGCCCAGCCAGGCGCCGCCGGCCAGCGCAAAGTGGCCGCCGACTTCCGCGCCGCCTTCCCCGACCTGACCGCCACCGTGGACCTGCTGCTGGGCGACGGCGACCTGGTGGCCGCGCGCTGGACCATGGACGGCACCAACACCGGCCAGTGGGGGGACCAGCCGCCCACCGGCCGGCACGTGCGCTTCTCGGGCGTCAACATCTTTCGGCTGGCCGGCGGCAAGGTGGTGGAAGTTTGGAACCACCGCGACGACCTGGGCGTGCAGCAGCAATTGCAGGCGCCCATTTACGCCGGGGCCAGCGGGAAGTAAAGCGTGTGGGGGTGTGGGGGTATGGGAGGCGATGAGGCAAATGAAAACAGTCTATTTGGTGCTGGCCATTGTCGGTTTGCTGGTGCCCGGCTATTTCATAGTCAGGCTTGTGCTGCAACCCGGCCTGGGCGTCGCCGCGCTGCTGGCGCCCTTCAGCAATAATCTCCTCGTCGCCCTGCTCGGCGCGGACCTGGCCGTCTCATCGCTGGTGTTCTGGGTCTTCGTCTATCGCGAATCCGAGCGCCGCGGCATCCCAGCCCCGTGGCTGTTCGTCCTGGCCAACCTGCTCGTCGGTCTGTGCTTCGCCTTGCCGCTGTTTCTATACGTGCGCCACGGCCGCGGGCGGCGCCAGGGGTAGCGAGCGGGAAATCGGCAAACGCCTGCGCGTCCGTCGCCTGATCCGGCCCGGCGCGCCAGCCGGGGAGCAGCGTCTCCAGGGATGAATCTTCCCAGGCGTTCTATGCCGCTGGCCCGGGGTCATCAGCAGCGGCCGATCAACGCCGCGGCCGATTTCGAGAAAAAGGGAACGGCGCTGGCGCGGGCGGTGTATACCGGACAAGTATTCACTGCTCACAGGAGGAATACCATGCCCCGCTCGTCGTTTGTTCGTCTCGTTCTGGCCCTGGCCGCCGCCATCGTGGCGGCCGCCCTCACCGCCAGCCTGGCGCTGGCCTGGCCCGATACGCCCCCCGACCGCCTCACCATCAGCGGCCCCGGCCTGGATGGCACGGTCACGATCACGGACCCCGTCACCTTGGCGGCATTCAAGCTGGGCGCCATGGAAGACCTGAGCGCCGGCCCCATCGCCGCGCCGCATGTGACCGGTGATGGCTACCAGATCACCCGCTATTTCGGCGGCGACTTTAGTTTCGCCAGCCTGCGCTACTACCCAGATGCAAACGGGCGCGGCTATGTGTACTGGCAAGATGGCGCTAAGCTGGAGGGCAGCCAGACTCCGTTCAATAAACAATGGCTGGCCGTCACCCCGGCCGGCGACGCGGCGATGAAACAGTTGCTCGCCGGGCTGGGCGTCTCGCTGGCCGCTGCCACACTGGTCAGCGTGGCGCAGGCCGCGGCCCCGGCCGCTGTGCCGGGGGCCGTGTGGCCCTGGCTGGCGGCGGCGCTGGCCGTGGCCGCGCTGGCCGGCGGCTGGCTGGCAGTCCGCCGCCGGCGCCTGGCATAAGCGCGCAGCGGGCAGTCGCCGCCAAAGCACCGAGAGACGCGCCGCCGCCGAGTCGCTTCCAACAGCGATCGTCGGCGCCTTTGTATACTACATCGATGGTAGAGACGCCCCGGACGGCATATTTATCGCCGCGGTGTTTTCCGTCCGGAGCATGACTTACACGGCGTCAATATCAAGCGGCGTTGCCGGTCAGGGCAAACGTAATCGCCTCATCGGGCAGCATGGCTTGCCCGGCCGCGCAGGCGGCGGCCAGGGCACTCGCGTCCGGGCGGGCGCGCCAGTTGGGCAACACTTCGTCCAGCCCCGCCTCGATCCAGGGCGTGCGGCCCTGCCGGGCGCTCAGCGCCTGCCAGGCGCCGGATAGCGCCGCCGCCCGCCGTGTCTGGCCGGCCTGGGCGGCCAGATAGCTCAACAGCCCCAGGCAGTGGCCGGCGATGATGTAGTCCGAGACCTCGACGGCCAGCCGCAGGGCGTCGGTGGTGTAGCTCAGCGCCTGGTCTGGCCGCCCGGCTTTCAGCTCCAGACGGCCCAGCCAGCGCTGGGCGGAGTTGGTCCGGTTCAGCCCCCAGTACGAGGCCAGCGGCGCCAGTACGCGCAGCACGGTCAGGAAATGCTCGCGCGCCTGGTCATACTCTCCCAGGTGCAGGCAGGCGGCCCCTAGCTCCAGCAGCGGATCGACGCCATTCGGGCTGCCTACCTGCCGGAAGAGCCGGATGCTTTCCGCGGCAAACGCCTTGGCGGCCGGGTAATCGCCGAGCGCACTGGCCAGGCGGCAATTGTCCTGGGCGAAACGCGCCGCCCAGGTGACTTGCAGCGTCGGCGAAAAGGCTGCCGGGCCCAGTTTTTTGAAAATGACTTCTGCCTCGGCGCTGGCGGCGGCCCCGTTTTCAATGTTGCCCAGGATATCGAAATAAGTCCACCATAAGTCCTCCAGGGCCACCATCAGCGCATCCTCGCCCGCGGGTCCCAGGCCTCGGCAAATTTCAACCGCCCGCTCTGACCAAATGACAGCGGTGGGCAGATCGGTGTTGGACAGCATGTGCGCCGAAGGCCCGAGCAGTCCGGCATACAGGCGTGGCGAGACCTCGGAGTGCGTCTCGCAATAGGCCACCGTTCGCCGGCTCCACGCCAGCCCTTCCGCCAACGACGGCCACATCCACAGCATGCCCAGCGCCAGGCGCGGGGTGGCGTCGAACGCGCTGCTGTCGCCAAACGACCAGTCCAGCGCCTGGCGCAGATTGTCCAGATCGGTGACCACTTGTGCCGTCCAGGCGAACTCATCCGCCGTGTTGAGCTTGGGCAGATTGCTTTCGACGTAGGCCAGGAAGTAGTCCCGGTGGCGGGCGCGCAGCGGCGCCGGGTCGCCGGCGGCTGCCAGCTTGGCGGCGGCAAACTGGCGCACCATCTCCAGCAGGCGGAAGCGCGTGTCCTGGTTGGGCCGGCGGTCGGCATTCACCAACGACTTATCCACCAGGGCCGTCAACCCGTCGAGCGTCTGCGCGCCGGCCAGGCCCTCGCCGGCGCACACCGCCTCGGCCGCCGCCAGGGTGCAGCCGCCGGCGAACACCGACAGGCGCTGCAGCAGTTGCTGCTCGGCCGCGCTCAACAGGTCATAGCTCCATTCCAGGGTGGCTTGCAGTGTTTGGTGGCGGGGCAGGGCGATGTGGCTGCCGCCGGTGAGCAGGCGCAGGCTGTCGTCCAGTCGGCGGTCCACCTGCGCCGCGGTCAGCAGCTTCACCCGCGCCGCGGCCAGCTCCAGCGCCAGCGGGATGCCATCCAGCCGCTGGCAGATCCTGGCGATCGGGGCGGCGTTGTGCGCGGCGATCTGGTATGTGGGCATCACCAGCCGGGCCCGGTCCACAAACAAACGCACCGACGGAAATTCATCCAGGCCCTCGGCGGCCAGCGGCTGGCCCAGCGGGGGGAAGGGCAGGGAGGGCACCCGGAACAGGGCTTCGCCGCCTAGTCCCAGCGGCTCGCGGCTGGTGGCCAGGATCTTCAGCGCCGGGCAGGCGCGCAGCAGCGCATCGGCCAGCCGGATGCAGGCGGCGCGCACGTGCTCGCAGTTATCTAGTACCAGCAGCGCCTGGCGCTGGCGCAGGAAACGCGTCAGGGTTTCCAGGCTCGACCGGCCGGGCTCGTCGGGCAGGCCCAGGCATGCGACGGCCTGGCTCGCCACCCGCTCGGGCTCCGCCAGCGAGTCCAGCGCGATAAACCAGACCCCGTCGGCAAACTCGTCTAGGGCCGCCTCGGCCACGCGCACCGCCAGCCGCGTCTTGCCCACCCCGCCCGAACCGGTCAAGGTCACCAGCCGGTTGTCATCCAACTGGTCGCGCAGTTGGGTAATCTCGGCCTCGCGGCCAAAGAAGCGGGTCACCTGCATCGGCAGGTTGTGGCGCGGCGCGGGGCCCGGCGCGCTGGCCGGACCAGCGCCGGCCGCCAGCAGTCCCAGTTCTTGGGCCCGGCTGAGCGCCTGGCGTTTGCTGTTGACCCCCAGCTTGCCATACAGGTGTTGGATGTGGAATTTGACCGAGGTCAGGCCGATGGTCAGCCGGGCGGCGATTTCGGGCCGCGACAAGCCTTCGGCCAGGAAGGCCAGCATCTGGCGTTCCCGGCGGGTAAGCGGCTCGATGAGCGTCTGGGCCGAATTGGTCTCGGCAGGGCGCATGACTTTCCCCCAATCGGTTGCTGCGAACGGTGAGGCCATATTATACCGGCCGCCTCTCAATCTTGCCCGCCACAACCTGGCCTGAATCCCGACCTTTTCGGCTAGCGACAGGGCCGCGCTGTGGCGGCATACTGATCCCCAAGTTTTTGAACTCGCCCCGCCGCCCCTCGCCGGCCCGCACGCGCCGGCGGGCGCGGCCATCTTTCAGGAGGAGAGCATGCGCATATCTCGGAAGCTATTCGTGTTCTTGCCGCTGGCGGTGATGTTGGCCGCCGCCGCGCCGGCCCTGGCCGCGGCCCCCCACGCAGCCGGCGTCACCCGCCAGACTGTACATGAGACGGTCACATGGACCATGCCCGCCGGTCAGTGCCAGGGCCTGGCTGTAACCGTGGACGGCACCGGCCAGCGCGCCGAGACCACCGTGACCACCACGCGGGCCGATGGCAGCCAGCAGGCGGTCATTGATGACCTGGTGGCCGGAACTGCGGTCGACAACCACGGGCTGAAGTACAGCTTTTACTACGCCAACCATTCCGTGTGGGACACGCCCGCCTCCGGCGCGCCGGTGGGCATCAAGATGGAGGACCTGTTCCTGCTGCAAAACAAAGCCGCCGAAGCGCAGAACCGCTACGTGTTGAAGGTCGCCTTCGTCTGGCGCTGGACCTACGACCCCAACACCGCCGCTTACTGGCCGCCGGTGGACAACTTTGTCAAGACAGCCACGCTCGGTGATCCGATCAACTGCGATCCAATTTAGTAGACACAAGAGTGTGGATGGGTTCAGCCGCTCGCCTGATCTGGCCAACGCCAGATCAGGCGAGCGGCCGATATTGACGCGGCGGTCGTTCGGGCAGGCGGCTGGGGCGCGCTGCTCAGGGCAGATGGTTGATTCACCTGAACGAGGCCCTTCGCGCGCATCAGTGGCTGATGGTCCAAGGCAGCACATTCGCGCTCTGGGAAGACAGCCAAGCAAGGCCGCCGGGCCGTGACCTGCCGTGTCACTTTCCGGCTGCCGGAGCCGAAGGGAGGCGCGCCATGTTCAACCCACGAGCCGCACACATCTTTCTGGCAGTCGCCGGCGGCTGCGCCTTGCTCGCGGCCGGCTTTGGCGCCTCGCCCGCGCGTGCCAGCGCCCTGGATCAGGCCCTGGCAGCAGGGCTGGCCCAGGCGGGCTTCACCGGCCGCATCCAGACCACGCTCACTCAACGGTTGGGCCGTCCGATCAATGCGCGGCTGGCGAATATCGGGCGGATGCTGTGGTTCGACACCCTGACCGGCCTGAATGATGACAACACCTGCGGCGGCTGTCACTCGCCCACCGCCGGTTTCGGCGACACCCAGTCCATCGCCATCGGCATTGAGAACAACGGCGTGGTTGGTCCCGACCGCGCCGGCCCGCGTAACATGCGGCGCACGCCCGTGGCCATCAACACGGTTTTCTACCCCAATCTGATGTGGAACTCGCGCTTCGTCGCGCTGTCGGACGATCCCTTTGACAACCGCGCCGGTTTTCTGTTCCCGCCGCCCGAGGCGCTCACGCTGTCGGGCCAGCCGCAGCTGCTGGCCGCCCAGGCCTTCATCCCGCCCACCGAGCGCACCGAAGTCGCTGGTTTCGACTTCCCGGGCGACAACGACGCCATTCGGGCCGAGGTGCTGCGCCGGCTCAACGCCAGCGCCAATTACCGGGCGCTCTTTGCGCGACTGTTTCCTGCCGTCCGCTCCGGCGCTCCCATTACCTTTGACCTATTCGCGCAGGCCATCGCCGAGTTTGAATTCAGCCTGACCTTCGCCGACGCGCCACTTGATCAATTCGCGCGCGGGCAGCGCGGCGCGCTGACCGACGATGAAAAGCACGGCGCGCTGCTATTTTTTGGCGCGGCCGGCTGCGTCAAATGCCACAGCGTGGCCGGGGCTTCGCGTGAGATGTTCAGTGACTTTCAAGATCACGTGGCGGGCATCCCGCAGATCGCGCCACATGTGACGAACAATAATTTCGACGGGCCGGGCGCCAACGAAGACTATGGCCGCCAACAGGTCACCGGCAGCTTGGCTGATCGCTACCAGTTTCGCACGTCGCCGCTGCGCAATGTGGCGCTGCAGCCAACCTTTATGCACAATGGGGCCTTCACCAGCCTGGAGGCTGCTATTCACTACCACTTGGACGCGGCCGGGTCCGCGCCGGGCTATTCCCCCGCCAGTGAACATCTCGCGGCCGACCTGCGCGGGCCGCTGGGGCCGATGGCGCCGGTGCTGGCGCGCCTCGATCCGCTGCTGGCGGCGCCGGTGCGGCTGAACGACGAGCAATTCCGGCAACTGGTGGCGTTTGTGCGCTATGGCCTGCTGGACCAAAGGGCCGCGCCGGGGCGCCTGCGCCAGCTTGTGCCGCGGGCGGTGCCCAGCGGGCGGGCAGTGTTGGTGTTTGAGTTTCCCTAAAACACCGTCCGC
>JAYTFQ010000057.1:0-1646 GCA_043734225.1 Anaerolineales bacterium
GTCACTATCTGCGCTATGTCTCGATCGCCACCGGTGTGTTTCTCATTATCATCGGCGTGATGTTGTTCACCAACACCCTGTCGCGCTTTGCCACCATTGCCTCCTTTTCCCAGTTCCAGGCGTCGATTGACCAGAACGTGATCACCTTCTGGCAATGGCTGACGCGCTCGGGAGGATGAGCCCGTGACCACGCGCGCGAGCCGGGCCGGTGTTTTGATCGTCGCCATTGGGTTGGTGGTGGGCGTTGTGGCCGGCCTAGTGCTGTTTGCCGGCTTGCCCAGCAAGTTGCCCTGGCAGCAGACGGCCACCGCCACGCCGGGCGGCCCCACGGCCACCCCCGCCCCGGCGCCCGTCACCGGCGCGCCCGCGCCGGACTTTACGCTGCGCACGCTGGATGGCCAGAGGGTGACGCTGTCGTCGCTTCGGGGCCAGGTGGTGCTGATCAATTTCTGGGCGACCTGGTGCATCCCGTGCCAGGCGGAGATGCCCGCTATCCAGCACGCCTATGACGCGCGCAAGGGCAGCGGGTTCACCGTGCTGGGGGTAAACTTGAATGAGCCGGACAAGGATGTGCAGGCGTACGTGACGCGCCTGGGGATTAATTTCCCGGTGCTGTTGGATGCTGGTGACGCCATCAGCACCATGTACCGGGTGCGTGGCTACCCGACGAGTTTTTTCGTCGATCGCGGCGGCACGGTCGCCATTGAGCAGGTGGGCATGATGTCCGATACCCAACTGGCCGATAGCCTGGCTCAGCTAGGATTAGGAGAGTAGCGTGGACCCTCATTCGTCGCCTTCAGCCAGCCCCCAGCCGGTCACCGGCTGGCAGCGCGATTTCGTTATCGCCGCTGACCGTGTGATTCTGGGCATTTCGCGGCACTGGCTGTTTTATCTCAACCTGCTGGTGATGTTGTACGTCGGCGTGCCGTTTTTGGCCCCAATCTTCATGAAGCTGGGTGTCACTGGGCCGGCGCAGGTTATCTACACCTTTTACAGCGCGCTGTGCCACCAGCTCGGCTTCCGCTCGTGGTATCTTTTTGGCGAGTTGCCCAACTACCCGCGGGCCATCTTCCAGCAGTATTCCGGCATCGACCCGAACAATCCGCAGACCGGGCTGATCCTGGCGCGGCAGTTCATTGGCAACGACCTGGTTGGCTGGAAGGTGGCGTTTTGCGAGCGCGATGTGGCCATCTACGGCGCGGTGCTGCTGGGCGGGATCATCTACACCATCCCGGGCGTGCGCCAGCGTCTGGGCCCGATGCCGTGGTGGGCGTACATCCTGATTGGCGTGGCGCCGATCGCGCTGGATGGTTTCAGCCAACTGCTCAGCCAGTATCCCTACAACCTGATCCCGCCCTTCTCGCTGCTGCCTTACCGCGAGAGCACGGCCACGCTGCGCACGCTGACTGGCGCGCTGTTCGGCCTATCCAACGCCTGGCTGGCGCTGCCGTACTTGAAAGTCTCGCTGGATGAAGTGCGCGCCGAGCTGGAGCGCAAGCTGGGCAAGGTGGACGCTCGGCCATCCGCTGCATAGAATAGAAAAACCAAAAACATGACACCCCCCGGATTTAATAATCTGGGGGTGTTGCATTTTAAGGGCTGGGCTAGGCAAAACGAAGACCTCCGGCTAAAGTTTTGTTGGCGAA
>JAYTFQ010000058.1:0-11763 GCA_043734225.1 Anaerolineales bacterium
CCGTGGTGGCCGCCCCAACCAGCGCGCCCACCGCCGCGCCAGCCGCCGCCGGGCTGCTGGACGACATTCAAAAGCGGGGCTACATGCTGATCTCGAATGACCCCAACTACGCGCCGCAGAGCGTGCTCAAGAAAGACGGCAAGCGCATCGCCGGCAGCAAGTGCCCGGCCGACGCCTTTACCACGGGTGAGATGGAGGGCTTTGACGTGGATGTGGCCGCGGCCGTGAGTAAGGCCATTGGGGTTGAGCCGTGCTTCGTCACGCCCGATTGGTCGGTGATCACCGCCGGCAACTGGGGCGGCAAGTGGGACATCAGTATTGGGTCGATGACCATCACCACCGAACGCCAGAAGGCGCTGAACTTCACCACGGCCTATTACTACACCCCGGCCCAGATCGCCGTCACGAAAGACTCGGGGTTCACCCAGATATCCGATCTGGCCGGCAAGCCGGTGTGCGTCGGCAAGGCCACCACCTATGAGGACTGGCTCACCGGCAAACTGGGCATTCCCGCGTCGAATATCAAGGCGCAGCCCCCGGCCAACGTGACCGAGGTGGCCCTGGATACCGACCAGCTCTGCGCGCAGTCTATCCAGGCCGGCCGTAAGGACTTTCAGGCCTACCTCACCTCCGTGACCGTGGTGGACCAGAACATCAAGGCTGGTCTGCCGGTGATAAAGCTGGGCGCTCCAGTTTACGTCGAGAACCTGGCCATCGCCGTCGATAAGGCGCACAAGCTGGATTCGACCACGCTGGTGGCGAAGCTATCCGACGCCATTACCGCCATGCACGGCGATGGGACGCTCACCAAGCTGTCCATGACCTGGTTTGGCGCCGACCTGACGCAAGCACCTTAGCACTTTGACCCGCCCGAAACGGGGAAGCGGCCAGCCCGCTTCCCCGTTTCTTATATGATGGGAGCAGTGCATGGCCAATCCAGCGATGCGCCTGAACGCCCCGACCGGCAAGTCTCAAGCCGAACTTATTTATGAGCAGTTTCAGCGCTCGCAGCGGCAGTTCACCCTGGGCGTGGCGGCCTCGTGGGGGGTGCTGCTGGTGCTGCTGGTGCTGGTCTTCAGCGGCTTGCACCTGACCATTGGCCCGTTCACCATCACCACCATCCACCTGGATCTGCAATTTATTCGCGATTGGACGCCGTTCATCAGCCAGGGCATCTGGCAGACAATCGGCATCTCGCTGCTGTCGATCTTGTTCGCCACGCTGCTGGCGCTGCTGGCGGCCCTAGGGCGGCTGTCGCGTTTCCCGCCCATCTACGCCGCGTCCACGTTCTACATTTCGCTGATCCGTGGCACGCCCCTTTTCCTGCAAATCTTATTCTTCTTCCTGGCGCTGCCGCAATTGGGCATCGACCTGCCCGGCCTATGGGCGGGCGTGCTGGCGCTGAGCCTGAACTACGGCGCCTATATGAGCGAGATTTTTCGGGCCGGCATCCTGTCGGTGAGTAAGGGCCAGCGCGAGTCGGCCATCGCGCTGGGAATGAACTACCGGCAGATGATGCAGCGCATCATTCTGCCGCAGGCGCTGCGCTTCGCCATCCCGCCCACCGGCAACGAGTTCATCGCGATGCTCAAAGACTCGGCGCTGGTCTCGGTCACCGGCTTCGTGCACGAGATCACCTGGCGGGCACAAAAGGCCGGGCAGCCCAACTTCCGCAACCTGGAAGCGCTGATCGTGGCGGCGGTGTTTTATTGGGTGCTGACCTTGATCTTCAGCGCCTTCCAGGGGCGCCTGGAAAACCTTATGGCGCGCGGGGATCGATAATATGTGCGCGGCGGCCTCCCCCATTGTGCGCGTTTCGCATCTCGACAAATATTTTGGGCGGCTGTACGTGCTCAAGGACGTCTCGTTCGAGGTGCTGCCGCGGGAAGTGGTGTGCATCATCGGGCGCAGCGGCTCGGGCAAGAGCACCTTGCTGCGCTGCATCAATTTCCTGGAGGAACCTTCGGCGGGCACGGTGGAGGTGGACGGTCAGTCGGTGCCCGCCGGCGTGCGCGGCAAGGCCAACAACCGGTTGGTGCACAACATCCGGCTGCGCACCGGCATGGTCTTTCAGGAGTTCAACCTGTTCCCGCACCTGTCGGTGATCGAGAACGTGATCGAGGCGCCGGTGACGGTGAAGGGCCTGCCCAAGGCGCAGGCCATCGCCATCGGCGAGAAATTCCTGACCAAGGTCGGCCTGATCCACAAGCGCGACGAATATCCCAACCGGCTGTCGGGCGGGCAAAAGCAGCGCGTGGCCATTGCCCGCGCGCTGGCGATGGAGCCCAAGGTGATGCTGTTTGACGAGCCCACCTCGGCCCTGGACCCGGAGCTGATCGGCGAGGTGCTGGACGTGATGAAGCAGCTCGCCCAAGAGGGCACCACCATGCTGGTGGTCACTCACGAAATGAGCTTTGCGCGCGAAGTCTCCAGCCGGGTGATTTATATGGAAGACGGCCAACTGATCGAAGATTCACCGCCGGAGGTGCTGTTCACCAATCCCACCGACCCGCGCTGCCGGCAATTCTTGGAACGGGTACGCCAGCCGGGCTAGTGGCGGATGGGCCTCACCCCATCCCCGGCTCTTCCCCGCTCCGTTCATTAGAAAGTATAATGACCGTCATCGTGGTGGCGCGCTCGCCGGCGCGCCTGGTTTTATGTTCCCCCAAGGAGGAATATCCCGCTATGAAACGACTACCCGTATTGAGCCTGATGCTGGCCGGGCTGGTGGCTCTGGCCGCCTGCACCCCGGCCACCTCCGTGCCGACCAGTGTGCCGGCCACCGCCATACCAGCGGCCACCGTCGCGCCAACCAGCGCGGCCGCCGCCCTGCCGGACCTGGCCGGAAAGCAGGTCACTGTGGCCATCGAAGATGCCTATATCCCCTTCAACTATGTGCGGCTGGATAACGGCAAGGCCGAAGGCTGGGACTACGACGCCATCGCCGAGATTTGCAAGCGCGTCAATTGCAAGCCGGTCTTCAAGGAGATTGCTTGGGACCCGATGATCACCGCCGTGTCGCAGGGCCAATTCGACATGGCCGCTGACGGCATCACCATTACCCCCGAGCGCGCCAAGGTGGTGGATTTCTCAGAGGGTTACATTGCGGTGGACCAGCGCGTGATGATCCGGGCCGATGAGACCCGCTTCACCACCGTCGACCAGCTCAAGACCGGCAAGTTCAAACTCGGCACGCAAAAGGGCACCACCAACTACGACCAGGCCGTGGCGCTGGCCGGCACCGACCGCGTGACCGGCTACGACGACTTTGGCACCGTGATCCAGGCCCTGATCAATAAAGACATCGACGCCGTGGTGATTGACGACACGGCCGGCCAGGGCTATGTGGGCACCAACAAAGACAAGATCAAGCTGCTGGACGGTAAGCTCATCAGCCAGGACCTGGGCTTTATCTTCCCCAAGGGCTCCAAGCTGGTGCCGGCGGTGAACGCCGCGCTGGACGCGATGCGCGCAGATGGCACGCTGGACAAGCTGCGGGTGAAGTGGTTCCCGCAGAGCGGGGTCGTAATTGACTCCTCGGCGATTGGCGAGGGCGCCTACGCGGCCACGGCCACGCCGGGCGGTCCGGCGGCCACCGCCACACCCTAGTTTACGGGTTTACCAGAGACGCGCAGGGCCAATGCCCTGCGCGTCTCTTTTTTGGGGACACTGCTCATGACTGTCACCCCGTCCGCCGCCGAGCGCCCGCCGCTCAAGCCCTCGGCCCAAAACCAGTTTGTTGAGCGGCTGGCGCAGCTGCCCTGGTGGCTGCTGCTGATCTTGTTTGCCGGCGTTTTCCTGCTGTACAAGATCCTGACGGACCAACTCTACAGCGCCATCCTGGGCCGGCTGGCGCAGGGCATCGGCATCACGCTATACGTAACGCTGATTGGCTACATTTCGGCCATCGTCATCGGGCTGATCGCCGGGCTGGGCCGGGTTTCCAAAAACCGGGTGATTTTCAACATCGCCACGCTGTACGTGCAGATCATCCGCGGCGTGCCCATCCTGGTGCAGATCATCTACGTCGCCTTCGTGATTGTGCCCAGCGTGTTCGCGCTGCTGAACGGGTTGGGCACGGCGCTGGTGCCGGTGTTGGGCGAGCAGAATTTCCTGCTGCTGATCAACACCCAGGGCATCAGCTCGCTGACGCGGGTCATCATCGCCCTGGCCATCGCCTATGGCGGCTTTGAAGCGGAAACGTTCCGGGCCGGCATCGAGTCGATCAGTCGCGGGCAGATGGAAGCCGCGCGCAGCCTGGGCATGAGCTATTTCCAGGCCATGCGCCACGTCATCCTGCCGCAGGCCATCCGCCGTATCCTGCCGCCGCTGGGCAACGACTTTATCTCCATGCTGAAAGACTCGTCGCTGGTCTCCATCCTGGGCGTGTCGGATGTCACCCAGCAGGCGCGGCTGTACGCCGCCGCTTCCTTTCGCTATCCCGAGACGTATAACACGCTGGCCTTTATCTACCTGAGCATGACCATCCTGCTCTCGCTGGGGGTCAAATGGCTGGAAACACGGTGGGGTGAAAATGCCCGCGGCTAACGACATGATCGTCATCAAGGATTTGGTGAAGCAGTTCGGCCCACTGCGGGCGGTGGACGGCGTCAGCCTGAGCGTGCCTAAGGGCCAGGTAACGGTCATTATCGGGCCGAGCGGCTCGGGCAAGAGCACCGTGCTGCGCTGCATCAACCACCTGGAGACGCCCTCCGGCGGCGAGATTTGGGTGGACGGCAAGCGGCTGACGCACAACAGCAAGGACATCAACGCCGTGCGGGCCGAGGTGGGCATGGTGTTCCAGCAGTTCAACCTGTTCCCGCACCTGACCACGCTGGAGAACATCGTGCTGGCCCAGCGCGTGGTGCGCAAGCGCAACCGGCCGGAAGCGGAGCGCATTGCCCGTGAGCAACTGGCGCGGGTGGGCATCCCGGAGAAGGCCGCCAGCTACCCCAGCCAGCTTTCCGGCGGCCAGCAGCAGCGCGTGGCCATTGCCCGGGCGCTGGCCATGAACCCCAAGATCATGCTGTTCGACGAGCCGACCTCGGCGCTGGACCCGGAGATGATCAAGGAAGTGCTGGACGTGATGCTGGTCCTGGCGCGCGAGGGCATGACCATGGTGTGCGTGACGCACGAGATGGGCTTTGCGCGCAACGCCTGCAAGGAAATCATCTTCATGGATCGCGGCAAGATCGTCGAGCAGGGCGACCCGTCCCAATTTTTCACCAGCCCGCGCGAGGAGCGCACGCGCCAGTTCCTGAGCCAGATCCTGCACTAAAGATTCGTCAACGGATGAAACGGATGGAACGAATGGAACGAATGGGAATGCATAAAAACCAAGATTGAACCGCAAAGACCGCTAAGGGCGTTAAGAAAATCAAGAGCGGGTTTGGGGACTCTTTGGCTCAGAACGTGGCTCCAAAATCTTAGTGGTCTTTCCTGTTCAGGTCTTCCGTGTTGGTTGAACAACTATATTAAATGAAATCATCCTCCCCCATTCGTTCTATCCGTTCCATCCGTTGACGAAGGTTTTCGCCCAAATATACCGACCGTCATGAAGTACTACGAAATTCTCGACATCCCGCCCTCGGCCACGGACGACCAAATCCGCACCGCTTACCGCATCCTGGTGCAGCTGCACCACCCGGACCGGCTGCAGCAGATGAGCCCGGTGGTGCGCGACTATGCCGAGGAGCGCCTGAAGAAGATCAACCAGGCCTATGGCGTGCTGGGCGACCCGGACCAGCGGGCGGCTTATGACGCCAGCCTGCGCCGCAGCGCGCCGGCGCCAGACGAATATGCCGCCGCCTACGACGAGCCGGCCAGCGCCACGCGCCGCAGCCGCCCGCGCCGGCCGCCCACCGCTGAGCAGGCGGAGGCCCAGGCTGCCTATGAAGAATGGTCGCACCAGGAAGCTGAGCGCTATGCCGCCATGCGCGAGGCCGAGCGCGCCAAACGCGCCCAGGAAGAGGTGCGCGCGGCCGATGCCCGCGCCCGCCGCAACGCCGACGAGCAGTTTCCGCGCGCCCGGCTGCAGGGCAGCGAGCTGGTGGTGCATTTCGCGCCGGGCGTGTGGACCCGGCTGGTGCACGTGCAGACCGGCACCTTCCTGATGGGCAGCGACCCCGAGGCCGACCTGGAGGCCAACCGGGCCGAGCAGCCGCAGCATCAGGTGCGGCTGTCGGAGTATTACATCGGCATGTACCCGATCACCAACGCCCAATACGCCGCCTTCGCCCAGGCCACCCATCGCGAAGTGCCGGCGGCGCCGCCCGGCCAGGAGAATTTTCCAGTGGTGGCCGTGGCCTGGGACGATGCCGCAGCGCTGTGCCAGTGGCTCAGCCGTGTCACCGGGCGCACCTTCCGCCTGCCGACCGAGGCCGAATGGGAAAAGGCCGCGCGCGGTGCGGATGGCTGGCGCTACCCGTGGGGCAACGCCCTGGACCCGGCCCGGCTGAACGGCGACAACCGCTATGGCGGGCCGCTGCCGGTGGGGCGCTTTTCGCCGCTGGGCGACAGCCCGTATGGCGCGGCGGATATGCTGGGGAATGTGTGGGAGTGGTGCAGCGATTGGTTTGACGCCCGTCTGTATGGCCGGCGCGCCAAACACCTGGTGAACGATCCGCCCGGCCCCAGCACCGGCCAGGGCTACGTCGTGCGCGGCGGCGCCTTCGACTCGCCGCCCAAGCACACGCGCTGCGCCCACCGCAATTGGTATTACCCCGATGCGACGCGGCCGGATTTGGGATTCCGGATTGTGGCGCTGCCTCGCTAAAGAGGCTAAACCTTAGCCACGAATCGCTCCGCACGAAAGAGACCGAATGAACTGCATTTAGCGTCCACCCAGGCTGCGTGCGCTCCCGAAGCGTAGCGCAGGGAGTGGACGCCCGGCCGAAGGCCGCAGGACGCGAATTCATTCGCCCACTTCAGTATGTCTGGCGCCCGCGCTTGTGCCTGTTTCATTAATCCTGTTCAATATTACGGCTGTGGCAGCAACAATTATTAAAAGCCCAACCATAATGATGACTGGTATGCCAGCCAAGATAGCGACTTTGCACTTCACTCTTTTTGCCTTTATCGCCCAATGCGGCAGCACTGTAACGGAACACAATTTGTCAAACAATTTTTGGGTACAATAGCAAACGTAATACGATATCCTGATCGATCACAAAAGGCAGCAAATCATGGAAACCGTTACGATTTCCCCAAAATTTCAAGTCGTGATCCCACTGAGCGTGCGCCGATCGCTGGGCCTCAAGCCAGGGCAAAAGGTCCAGGTGGTCCCATACGCGGGTCGGATCGAGCTTATTCCAATTCTACCGATGAAGAATTTGCGTGGTTCCTTGCCAGGCATCGACACTACGCTGGAGCGTGAAAACGACCGGGTATGAACGTCGTTGATTCTTCCGGCTGGCTGGAATATATAGCGAATTCCGCAACGGCCGGCTTCTTCGCGCCCGCTATTGAAAACGTCAAAGACCTGATCGTCCCCTCCATCAGTCTCTACGAAGTGTTTAAGCGGGTACAACTTCAGAGTGGCGTGGACGAAGCGCTCAAACTGGCCGGCCACACGATGCAGGGCCGTGTCATTGAACTGGACGCGCCAATGGCGTTGGATGCCGCAAAAGTGTCCATCCAGTTCTCTCTGCCGATGACCGATAGCATCGTCCTGGCAACCGCTCGCGCACATATGGCGATTCTGTGGACTCAGGATGAACACTTCAAAGGCATTTCGGGCGTAAGGTACATCCAAGAGGCAGAAGCCGGCCCCCTAGGCGTCACCCCTCTTCCGGTGCCACTCCCATAATCTTCTTCATCATCTCCCGCGCTGCGGCCTCATCCCCCTGCCGTAGCAGCTCGATGACGTCTGAATCAACCAACTGATACCACAGGGCGCGCCGCTCGGCGAAGCTGGGGGTTTGCTGCGCCAGGCGCTCGCGCAGGCTGCCGGCCAGCTCCAGGAAGCGGGCGTGGTGCGGCCCAACCATGCCGGCAATTTTTTCTTTCAGGCGCACGGCCAGCGCCGGGGCCTTGCCGCTGGTGGAGATAGCGATGGCCAGGTCGCCCTGGCGCAGAATGGAGGGGGCAATGAAGTTGCAGCGCGGGGTGTCGTCAACCACATTGACCAGCACATTGCGGGCGCTGGCGTCTTGCCACACCTGCTCGTTCACGGCGTGGTCGTCGGTGGCGCTGATGGCCAGGAAGGCGCCGTCCAGGTCGCCAGGCGCGTAGGCGCGCTCGACGTGCGAGATGCGCAGGTCGCGCGTAAGCGCCTCCAGCGCCGGGGTGAGCGCGGGCGCAATCACCCACACGCAGCCTTCCGCCGCCAGCAGGCCGTGCACCTTGCCCTCGGCCACCGCGCCGCCGCCCACCACCACGCAGCGGCGGCCCTGCAGGTTGAGAAAGACCGGATAGTAGTCCATGGGTTCAATGATATTCCAAAAACAGATATCGCCGTAGCGGCGTTCAATTGAACGCCGCTACGGCGATATCTGTTTTGGCTATCTCCTAAAGCGGCTTAGGCGACCGGCACCGGCTGGACCGCCGGCTCGGCATAGGCCGGCTCGCTCTGCACAAAGCCATGCTCGCTCAAGTAATCCAGGATCAGGTGGGCGTTGTCTTCCGGCTCGTGCGCCTCGGTGTTGAGGGTCAGCTCGGGATCGAGCGGCGCCTCATACGGGTCGTCGATGCCGGTGAAGCCGGTGATCTCGCCGCGGCGGGCCTTGGCGTACATGCCCTTCACGTCGCGCTGCTCGCAGACGGCGATGGGCGTGTCCACAAAGACCTCGATGAAGCGGTCCGAGCCGACCATGCTCCGCACGTCGTTGCGCGTGGCGCGATACGGGCTGACAGCGGCGCAGATGACCACCCCGCCGTGGCGCACGATCTCGGCCGCCACAAAGCCGATGCGGCGGATGTTCAGGTCGCGGTCCTCGCGGCTGAAGCCCAGCCCGCGCGACAGGTGCGTGCGCACCACGTCGCCGTCGAGCACGGTGATCTGCCGGCCGCGCTCCAGCAGCAGCACGGTCAGCACATCGGCCGTGGTGGATTTGCCGGCGCCGCTCAGGCCGGTGAACCACACGCACACGCCCTGGCGGTGGCGCGGCGGATAGGTCTCGGCCAGAATATCGGCCACTTCCGGCCGGGTGAACCAATCCGGCAGCTTGCGGCCGCGGTTGAGGTAGTCCTCGCGCACCTGGGTGCCGGAGATGTTGGCCACCTTCACGTTCCGCGCCACCTTGGGCGCTTCCTCGTAGCGCTGTTCTTCGGGCAGGTACACCAGCTCGCGGAACGGCACCATGCCCATGCTCAGCTCGGTCTTGAAGCGCTCCACCAATTCCTGGGCGTCGTACGGGCCATAGAACGGCTTGCCAGTGGAGTCGTTGCCGGGGCTGGCGTGGTCGCGGCCCACGATCATGTGATTGGCGCCGTGGTTGCGGCGGATGATGGCGTGCCACAGCGCCTCGCGCGGGCCGGCCATGCGCATGGCCAGCGGCAGCAGCGCCAGCAGGATGCGGTTGGGGTCGTAATGGCGGCTGGCCAGCGCCTGGTAGGTGCGCACGCGGGTGTAGTGATCCACGTCGCCGGGCTTGGTCAGGCCGACCGAAGGATGCAAGAGCAGCACGCCGTCCACTTCCTGGATGGCGCGCTTGGTCAGCTCCTCATGCACGCGGTGCAGCGGGTTGCGTGTCTGGAAGGCGACCACGTTGGCGTGGCCGAACTCCTGCAGGCGGGCGCGGGTCTGGGCCGGGGTCAGGCGCAGCTCGCGGAAGTCATAGCGGCGCGGCAGCTGCAGCACCTGCAGCTTGCCCGAGATGTTCAGCTTGCCCCAGCGCTCCATCTCGGCCACCAGCGGGTGGCGCATGTCGCGCGTGCCAAACACCTGCCGGGCGGCCTCGGCCTTGTCCCACTCGTAAATTTCCTCGATAGTCATCACCGCCAGGATCTCGTTCTTGGCGCTGCGCAGGGCAATGTCGCTGCCGATGTGCAGGTTGGGATCCGGGTCGATGGGCAGCGTCACCGGGATGGGGAACAGCAGCCCATTGGCCAGGCGCATCTCGCCCACGATGCGCTCGTAATCGGCCTGGCGCACAAAGCGGTCCAGCGGCGAGAAGCCGCCGGTGGCCAGCAGCTCCAGGTCACAGGCGGCGCGCTCGGAGATTTGGATCGAGGGCAGGCGCCCGGCGTACAGACGCGTTTCCTCAGCCGCCGCGGCGGGCACCAGCAGGTCAACCAGCTTGCCGCCGAACGGCGGGATCAATTCAGTACTAGACACAATGCCTCCAAGAGTGAATATTTTCCGCAATCCATGTGATCGGCGGCCAGGCCGCCGATCACATGGATTGCGGACATCTTTAAGAAATAGGTTTGGCTTAGGCCGCCATCTGCGCGGCGGGCAAGTGAATGCCGCATTCGGTCTTGGCCTGGCCCGCCCAGCGGCCGGCGCGCGGGTCGTCGCCGGCGGCCACGGCCTTGGTGCACGGCCAGCAGCCGATGCTGGGGTAGCCCTGGTCGTGCAGCGGGTTGTAAGGCAGATCGTGCTTAAGCACGTACGACCACACCTGGCCGCTCGTCCAGGCGGCCAGCGGGTTCAGCTTCACCAGCCCGTTGGAGCGGTCCCACTCCACCAGCCCGGCGCTGGCGCGGTTGGCGGTCTGGTCGCGGCGAATGGCGCTGATCCAGGCCTGTTTGGTGCGCAAGTACTGGCGCAGCGGCGCCACCTTGCGCAACTGGCAGCACAGATCGGGGTCGCGCGACCACAGCGCCGGCCCGTGCTGGGCGGCCTGCTCATCCAGCGACAGCCCGCCGTGAATGCGGGTGAACTGGATGCCCAGCCGCTCGGCCAACTGGTCGCGCAGGGCGTAGGTCTCGTCGAACAGCAGATCGGTGTCGGTGTAGAACACGGTGCTGTCGGGCGCCAGCCGCGACATGCTGTCGCCCTCAGGCCCGGGCGCCAGTTGTACCAGGCGCGACAGCATGTGCATCAGCACCACGCCTTCCGGCCCAAAGCCGGTGGCCATGGCCAGGCCGGCGCGCTCGCCTTCGGCCGGCGCCGTGCCAGGCTCGCGGCGCGCCTCAAAGTGATCCAACCCCCACAGCAGCACCTCCTCGGGCGTGCCGCCTTCCAGCTCGGCGCTGACCGCGCGCAGGGCCTCAGGCGTCCAGTTCAACAACGTCGTGTTCATCCGCAACCTCATGAGTAAACCAGGCGATCTGCTCGCGCAGCGCCACCACTTCGCCGATCACGGTTGTGGCCGGCGACTCAATTGAGCTGGCCCGCTCGGCAATGTCGGCCAGCGTGCCCACCACCACGCGCTGCTCGGGCGTGGCGCCCCGCTGGATCACCGCCGCCGGCGTCTCCGGCGCGCGGCCATGCGCGATCAACTGGCGCGTGAGCTCGGCCAGGTGGCGGACGCCCATCAGCAGCACCAGCGTGCCCGCGGCGGGCACCGTGTCCCAGTCAAACGCGCCATCCTCGGCGGTGTGGCCGGTGAGCACGGTGAAAGCGGTGCTCACGCCGCGCTGGGTGACCGGGATGCCGGCGTAGGCCGGCACGGCGATGGCGCTGCTGACACCGGGCACCACCTCATAGGCGATGCCGGCCGCGGCCAGCGCCAGGCACTCCTCGCCGCCCCGGCCAAACACGAACGGGTCGCCGCCCTTCAGCCGCACCACCGTCAGGCCGGCGCGAGCGCGGGCCAGCAGCAGGGCGTTGATCTCGTCCTGGCTGCGGCGGTGGCGCTGGGGCTCTTTGCCCACGTC
>JAYTFQ010000059.1:0-7224 GCA_043734225.1 Anaerolineales bacterium
CGCAGGAGAAGGTCATTTGTCTGTCCAAGATCTTCCAGTGGTACGCGCCCGACTTTGGCGCCGCCCCGCTGGGCCTCGGCGGTCGCCAAGCCTTGCTCCGTTTCATAGTGCCCTACTTGGGCGGCGGCGTTTCCCAAGCCGTATTACAGGCTAGTGATTGGCGCGTCCGCTTTCGGACCTACGATTGGCGCCTCAATGCCAACTCTAGCCTGGCTGAAGATGATCAGGCTATGACGGCAAGAAAACTCCAACCGTAAGGTTGCTGCTCTCGGCCGCGTCTATGCATTAGGGCCCCAGTCAAGCTGGCCCAGCAATCGCACAAGCTTGGGAGACTTAGAACCATGCCAAAAGCAATTTGGAACGGCGCCGTGCTCGCCGAAAGCGACCAGGCTATTGTGGTGGAAGGCAACCACTATTTCCCGCCGGATTCTATCCACGAGGAATGCTTCGCGCAGACGCCAACACATACCGTCTGCTCCTGGAAGGGCACGGCCAGCTACTATTCGATTACCGTCAACGGCCAAACCAACCGTGATGCCGGCTGGTATTACCCCGCACCGAAAGACGCGGCCAGCAAGATCAAGGACTATGTCGCCTTCTGGCGCGGGGTGAAAGTTATTCCATGATCATCTCCAACGGCAAGGACATCGTTGTCTACAGCACCACCTCGTGCCCGGACTGCAAGCGCGCCAAGAAGTTTTTCGGCGAGCAGCGCGTGCCCTACGTAAATATTGACATCGAAGCTGATGCCGAATCCATGGCCTATGTCGAGCAGGTCAACCACGGCAAGCGCAGCGTCCCGACCATCATCTTTCCCGATGGCGATATCCTGGTAGAGCCGTCAAATGCTCGGCTAGCGGAGAAACTCGGCTTGCAGACCAAGGCCCAGCGCCAGTTTTACGACGCGATCGTCATTGGTGGCGGGCCGGCGGGGCTGACAGCTGCGCTGTACATGGCGCGCGAAGGCCTGGACACCCTGGTTATTGAGCGGGCGGGGTTGGGTGGACAGGTCGGCATCACCCAAACCGTGGACAATTTCCCCGGCTTTGATGAAGGTATCTCGGGCGGCGAGTTGGCCGACCGCCTGGGGCGTCAGGCGCGCCGCTTTGGCGCCGAAATCTTGACCCAGGCCGTTGACAACCTCGTGCAGCAGGGGCCATATGTGTGCGCCATCACGGCCGGCGACACGGAATACGGGGCCAATGCCATCTTACTGGCGACGGGCGCCCGCTACCGGCGGTTGAACGTGCCCGGCGAAGAGGAATTGCTCGGGATCTGCATCCACTTCTGCGCCACCTGCGACGGCGCCTTCTACAAGGGGGGCCGATTGCTGGTCATCGGCGGCGGCAACAGCGGATTTGAAGAAGGCCTGTTTCTGACGCGCTACGCGAAGCAAGTCGACATTGTCGAACACAATCCCGCGGTGAAGGCCAGCCAGATTCTGCAAGATCAGGTGGCGCATCAACCCAACATGCGGGTTATTACCAACCATGAGGTCGTCGGCTTCAAGGGTGCCCGCCGGCTGGAGGCCATTTTTGTGAATGACCGTGCGACCGGCGAGACCCAGGAATGGCACTATGACGGCGTATTCGTCTTCATTGGACTGTCGCCCAATAACCAACTAGTCGACGGCAAAGTGCACACGGACTCCGGGGGCTTTGTGGTGACCGATAAGACGCTGATGACCTCTTGGCCAGGCGTCTTCGCGGCTGGCGACGTCCGGGCCGGCGCCACCAAGCAGGCGGCTTCGGCGGCCGGAGAGGGGGCCACGGCGGCGCTCGTGATCCGCGAATACCTTAAGCATGCGCGCTAGCCGCTGAGGCCGCCGCGCCAAAGGAGAGCCAGTGACCCAAATTGAATTTTCAACTCTCGTCGAGTTGGAGAAGACAGTAAGAGATCGGTCGCATCGGCCCGACTTTATCGGGACCGCGCTGCTGGCCGCACTGTTCGTGCTGCTAACCGCGTGCAGCGGTGCACCCACCGCGCCTGCCCTGCAGGTGTTTGATGCCAAGGCCTCGGTTGCTGCGCTGCAGGCGGCCGGCTGGAAGGCCCAAGAAGCGCCTGGCATGCCGGATACCTTGAGCAAATTCAAGCAAACGGGCTATCTGGAAACGACCGCACCCGATGGCCAATAGATCGATATGCAGTTCATGGAGGACGCACCGAAGGCCGGCGCGGAGTTGGCGGCCGTGCTCAGGCAATCGCCTTCGTTCAAAGGCACGACCATCGGCAATATCATGGTTTTCAGTCACCCGACGGGCGATGCGACCCTACCGGCTGCCGATCTAGGTGCGCTGCGAAATTTACTGAAATAATGATCCGGCCCCATGGTGATGGTTGTCCGGCTGCCTTCAGGCCAAATTTCTTCACTTGGCTCCCGCTTAATCCAAAGCCGCCATCTCCCGACTGGCGTTTTCGATGAATTTCTCGCGCAGATCCTGATCTTGGAATCGCTCGGCCAACTCGGCTACCACCGCGTGCGCCGCCGCGCGCTTGCCCAGGGCCTCAGCCGAGCGGCCGAGCTTGGCCAGCGCCTGGCCCGCTCTGGCCTGAGATCGCCAAACGATGGGTAGCATGCCCATACTGGCCGCCTGCTGCTCGGCCCGCTCTAGCGCCGCCAGCGCGCGAGCCGGGTCGCCGTTCGCCTCGGCAATCGAACTCTCGGCTAAGGCCACGATGGGGTACAGCGAGACCAGGGCGCCCGTCTCGGCGAATGCCCGGGCCTCGGCTATTGCCTGTTGGGCCTTGTCCAACTGGCCAAGCCTCAGATCAATCATGGCGGCACCCACCAACAGCCGCGGACGCTCCAGGTTTATGGTAACGGTGGGCGTACTCAACCCGCGTTGGAAATACTCCGCCGCCTTCTCCAATTGGCCGGCCGCGTCCAGGCAAAAACCGATTTCTGCCCACGCCGTCGCGCCCATGAGCGCGCCACTGGGCTGCTCCAGAATTTGAACCGCTTGACCGTGAAAGCCAATCACTCGGTCCAGCAGCGCGGTGCTGATGTCCAGATAGGCCGTACCGATCAGGCACAGCGCCTCAGCTTCAGACCAATTGTATTGCGCCGCCCGAGCGTTATCCCGATAGCGTTGAAAATACTCAATCGCGCGCTCATAGTCGCCTTGCTGCTCGGCGATATACCCCAAAATCCGGCAGGAATGTAGCAGCGCGTTCACGTCGCCAATCTGGTCGGCAATGGCCAGCGCCGCGGTGGCCAAGTGCAATGCCGTCGTGATATCGCCGCCGGCCAGGTAACAGATCGGGCCAGCCTGGGCCATCAATTCCGCTTCATGCTGCCGATCGCCGATCTCACGGCATAGACGCACACCTTTTTCATAACTCTCCAGCGCCTTGTCGAACTGCAGCATATAGGCCTGCGACGCGGCGATATGGGTCAGGCCCAGCGCGACTTGCTCCTTGACGCCCATCTCCTCGCCGAGCGCCAACGTCTCGTCCATGTAGCGGACCACGCCGGGGAAATCGGCCACGGCGGTGCACATCATGCAGCGGATCATCCCCATTTCCGATAGGCCCGGTTTGTCTTGCGCGTCGCGGGCCCGGCGGTCCGCCTCGAACAAGTACTGCCCCGCCTGCTCGAACTGGCCCATGCGCAGCGCCAGCGTAGACGACAGCTTGTTGAGCGCCGAAACCTGCATCTGAACATTACCGGCCCGATCCGCCACGGCCAACATGGCCTGAAAGTTCTCGACGGCCTCGGTCGGCCGGTTGGCGAAGGTCAACGCGTTGCCCAGCCCCTCATAAACGTGGCGCAGCTGCGCGAGGTCGTCCACCGATTGCAGTATCTCGAGCGCCTGCCGGTAATAACCAATCGCCTCCTGAGTAGCATAGTTCTTGGCGGCGCGATCTGCCGCTTTGATTAAGAATGGCAGCGCGCGTGCCGGCTGGCGGGCGGCCAGATAGTGATAGGCCACATCGTTGACCTGGTCGGGTGTCGTGCGCTCCAACGCCCCAGCCACGCTCAGGTGCAATTCTCGGCGGGTTTTGAGCAGCAGGGAGTTGTAGGCGGTCTCCTGAGTCAGCGCATGCTTGAAAGAGTACATCCGGTCGGGCACACGCGTCTTTTCCCGCACCAATTCTCGCCGCTGCAGGTCCGCCAGCGGGGCCTCCAGATCTATCGGCGAAGGATGAACGGTCTTCAGGAGAGCCAACGAAAACTGGCGGCCAATGACTGCCGCGGACTGGACAACCCCACGACTGTCGTCGTCCAGTCGATCCAGGCGGGCATTGATGACTGCCGCTAGGTTATCCGGCACCGAAATGTTCTCGATTTCGCGTGTCGCCCGCCAATGCCCGGCCTCGCTCACGACCAGGCCGCTGTCGAGTAGGGACCGGATGACCTCTTCCACGAAGAAGGGATTGCCTTCGGCCTTGTCGAGTATCAGTTGCCGCACCCGGGCAGGCAGGTCTTCGATGTGCAGCAGGTTCGCGACCAACTGGCGCGCCTGGCTTTCGTCCAAAGGTTTGAGAGCCAGCGCCCGGTAGCGGTGGGCATAATCGCGCATGGCGATTTCGTGAAACCGCCACGAGGGCTCCTGTTCTTGCGGCCGAAAAACACTCACGATCATCAGCCGTGCCCGATCGGTAAGGGGCAGGAGCGACAACAACAGTTCGAGCGAAGTTGGGTCGATCCAGTGCAGGTCGTCAATCATCAGGATGACCGGGCCGTCGACGCACAGCCGTCCCACATAAGACTGGATGGCCTCGTGCAGGCGGCTGCGCAATTGCGGCGGCTCCAGATATTTTACCCGGCTCAAGGGGTCACCGCTCAGCGTTATCCCCAATAGAGTCGCCAGGAAAGGCGCAATTTCTGGTGCATGGTCGCCGGAGACTGCCGCGACTCGCTCAGCTAACCGCCGGTAAACGTCGTCGTCAGCCGGCGCGTCGCGCAGGCCAAAGTAGCCGGCAAACAAATCCAAGAACGGCGCATAGGGTGTAGTCGTTTGATAAGATAGGCAGCGGCCTTCCAACCAATGGAGCGGTGGTGCTTCTGGGGCCTCAGCCAGTGACCGAGCGCGCAGCTCCGCCATTAGGCGCGATTTGCCCAGGCCCGCTTCACCGGTAATTGAGATAATCTGCCCCCGTCCGCTCTGGACCTGGATCAACGCACCGCCCAGGGCCGACATTTCGGCATCGCGGCCCACCAGCGGCGAGTCGAGCCCTTCGACGCCACGCAGCCGCCCGCGTTTCAGCTTAGGGCGGAGGGCCTGGTAGGCCAGCAGCGATTCGGCTTTGCCCTTGACCTGGATGCCGCCCAATTCCTCAAATTCGAACAGCGGGGCAACCAATTTGTAAGTTGGCTCGGCGATCCGGACTGTGCCGGCCACGGCCGTTTGCTCCATGCGAGCGGCCAGGTTAATGGCATCGCCCAGAGCCGTGTACTCCATGCGCAGATCCGAGCCGACCGGTCCGACGACCACCAGGCCGGTATTGATGCCGACGCGCACATCGAAATCGATCCCCCAGTCGCGCTGGACGACGGCGCGATAAGGCTTGATGGCCTCCACGATTTCAAGGCCGGCGCGCACGGCGCGCTCGGGATCGTCCTCGTGCGCGATCGGCGCGCCGAAAAACGCCAGGATGGCATCGCCCATCAGGCGCGCCACGGTTCCTTCATACTGATAGATGGGTCGGATCATGCGCTCGAAGGCGCCGTTCATGATGTCGGTCCATTCCTCGGGGTCGAGTTGTTCCGCGGCCGCGGTTGAGCCTTTCACGTCGCAAAAGAGCATGGTGACAATGCGGCGTTCGCCCACCATTGCGCGCGCCGCGCGCGCCGCCTGGAGTTTTGTGGCCAGCTCGGATGGGATGAGCTTGGAGGCTGCGCTCGTATGGCTGGCATCGCCGGGCGTGTCGGTTTCTCGGGTTGCCGCCTCGGGGGCCAGTGGTGTGCCCGCCGGCTCTCCTAATCGATGTCCGCAATTGTTGCAAAACCTGGCGCCGTCTGGATTCAAGGATTGGCAGTTTGGACAAGTCATATTGTCTCACTCCGCATGGGACAGCCGACCGCATGAGCCGTCTGCAAAGTCGACCTACTTGCGAGCCCGGTCCAAGCGAACTGATTATAGAGCCGGCTTTGATTTTTGCATTTGGGCGGGGAGTTGTGCCAGCGCCGCCGCCTGCGTCGTTCGTTATTTGGCTTATCGCTAGTAAACTGACTTCACGCGATGTGCGAGGTAGGCGTTGGCACAACGGTCATCTCTTGCCGGCCTAACTTGCTCAGATCCCGATGCGCTTGAACCTGTGTCATGCGCAATAGCCCACGCCGACCTAATTCCTTTGAATCGGGCCGAAGCGCTGCAGAAAAGGATGCCTTATACTTGGCACGGGGCGCGCCGTGCTAAGCGTGGTAATCCAGATCCAGGCCTGGCCGCAAGGCGAGAGAGAGGGCCGGCCAGGCCTGGTTGGCCCATGCCGAGCACTCAGTTGGAAAACGAGGCCCAGCCCGACTCGCCCCAAATGCTGATGTCGGGCTGGCCGTCGAACAACTCGCCAAAAGCCGCCGCGACGTCTGGGTTGCTCATGAACTTCTGCAAGCCTTCCAGGTGTGCTGGCTACCCACTTCATCCATTTGTGTTTTGGGCCGCCAAATAGCTGTGTTACGCTCGCCGACGATCGTGCAAAAATACCACCCTTGAAGCGTACACCGTTATGTTGACCAGGCTAGCACAATTCGCTAAAAGCCGTTGTTACATCTGGCCTTTGCGGCGAGCCAATTGTTCCGCCGCATCATGGAGCCGGCGCAGTCCGACCATGTGGCGGCCACGCTAGCCGACCTCCTGCGCAGCCACTCAGAAATGCCTGCGGAAATGCTATGTTACGCCAGCAGCTGATTGTTTTGCACCGCAAAACGAAACCCCCGGCTTAACATGGCGCGAGCGGTCGCCCCTGAAGTTCCTGGCACCTTAGCTTCAGAATTGGAAGTCAATCCTCCAGATCATCCAGCCGGACCATCTCCTACGCTGGCATCGCTAGGGTTCCGCCTATTGTGGAAGTTCAAATCGCGGCGGCAGAACCTGTCGAATCGTTTTGGTGCCGTTAGAGGTGCAGCGCGTGTGGAATATTGCCTATTGGCTCTGTTGACTCAGTGCCTTGGCCGTGTGTCCAAGGGACTTGTTTGGCGTCGAAATCCAAATTGACTGTTGCCTAGACAGGCCGTTCCGTGCATGCTTTGCCTGTCAAAAGTGTTGACTCGATTTGCGATGT
>JAYTFQ010000060.1:0-11830 GCA_043734225.1 Anaerolineales bacterium
GGGGTCTGACCACGGCATCCCATTCGGCCGGCATTTTATGACCGGCTGAGCAAATACGAAACCAATGGGATCCAAAAATGAATGATATGACTGCGTCGCGGTTGAACGGGCAGGTTGCTATCGTCACTGGCGCCGGGCGCGGCATTGGGCGGACTATTGCCCTGGCGCTGGCCGGCGCCGGGGCGCGCGTGGTGCTGACGGCCCGCAGCCGCGACCAATTAGATGAAAGCGCGGCGCTGATCGAGCGCGCGGGCGGGCAAGCCCTGGTGATCCCGGCGGATGTGATGGACCAGGCGGCGATTGAAGCCGTGGTGCAGACCACCACCGAACACTACGGCCCGCCCGATCTGCTGGTGAACAATGCCGGCCTGGCCAATCCGGAAGCGCTGCTGTGGGAGCTGCCGGCGGACGATTGGTGGCGGGTGCTGGAGGTCAACTTGCGCGGGCCGTTTTGGTTTGCGCGCGCCGTGCTGCCCGGCATGCTGGCGCGCCACGCCGGCCGCGTCATCAACGTGGCCAGCAATGCTGGAACCTGGCCTTCCACGCTGGGATCAGCCTATTCGGTTAGCAAGGCCGGGCTGCTGCGGCTGACCGATAGCCTGGCGGCGATGACCGCCGGGCAGGGGGTGAGCGTCTTTGCCATCAGCCCGGGCCTGGTGCACACTCAGATGGCCGATGCGGTGGAATCGTTCAAGGGCCTGCCAGAAAGCGAATGGACTTCCATTGAGCGCGCGGGCGAGCTGTGCCTCTTTCTCGCCACTGGCGCCGCCGACCGGCTCTCCGGGCGCTACATCCACGTCCACGACGATGTGCGCGAGATGGTGAGCCGGGCGCAGGAAATTGAAGAGAATGATTGGTACGCCTTGCGCCTGCGGAAACCGGAGTAACGAGCTCAACCGTTAGCAACGATAACAAGGGGGGAAATGTGTGTCTCACGCGCAGCGCGTGAGACACACATTTTTGCCATACCCTTTGAGTCTTCGCGTCTTTGCGGTTAAGTATTTGGTTTAGCTTTTCGCTTGAGCAGTTCCATCTCCGCCTTCAACGTCACTTCCAGCCCCGCGCGCAGCGGGCGCGGCTCGTAGCCCAGCACCCGGCGCGCCTTGCTGTTGTCACCGATGTAGGTGATGCCGGCATTCTCCCGCAAATACTCGCTGGAATACTCGGTTGGCATCGGCGCGACTTTTTCGATCAGGCTGGTCAACCCGGCCAGGGCGCGCATGAAGCCAGGCGCCGCCCGCAGCCGCGTGACTTTGATGCCGGTGATGGCCTCTGCCATCGCGAAGAACTCGGTCAGCTTGGTGGGCGGGCCGCCAATGATGTAGTTTTCGCCAATCTTGCCCTTGTCCATGGCCAGCAAGTGCGCGCGGGCAACATCGTCCACGTAGGCCAGGCTGTGGGCCGTGTCGCTGGGGATGATGAACAGCTTGCCGGTGAGATACTGCACCAGGGCGTCATGCAGCACGCTGGTGTCGCCCGGCCCGTAGATCACGCCCGGCTGCAAAATCACCAGCGGCAAGCCGTCGCGGATAAAGCTCTCGGCCAGCTCGTGCGCCGCCGCCTTGCTGCGATCATATTCGCTCAGGTGCGGCCCGGTGTAGCGGTAGCTTTCATCCACCAGGCGGCCGTGCGTGTCGGACCACACCACCAGTGAGCTGGTGTACACCCCTTTGGGAATGCCCAACTCACGCATCACTTCCAGCACATGCCGGGTGCCATCCACATTGATGGTCTGCCCTTCGCGTGTGTCGCGCGCGCCGATCTTATACCAGCCGGCAATGTGAAAAACGCCGTCCACGCCCTGCATCGGCGCGCGCAGGCTGGCCTGGTCGGTAATGTCGCCCTGGGCGAGCGTCACGCCCAGCGCGGCCAGGTCCGCCGCCTTGGCCGGATTGCGCGCCAACGCCACCACGCTGTGCCCGGCCGCCACCAACTGCCGCGCCACCTGCTTGCCCAAAAAGCCCGTTGCACCCGTCACAAAGTATTTCATGCCATCACCTGTCTATGTCTTTGCGGGGAGTATAGCGCAGGCCATCCGCCGCGGGCCGGCCAGACACAGCCCGTAGCCCGGCGCTCTGACAAAATGGCGGCGATAAGGCAATCGCGCCTGCAAGGCGCTCCTACACTCCCACTCCCACACGCCCATAGTCACAAACCCCCACACGGTATAATCCCCCCATGCCGGCCACCACGGACATCATCCGCCAGCGCCAGGCCAGGCGCGCCGCCGCCCGCCGGGGCGCCCAGCGCGCCACGCGCAACCTGGCTGGGGCAGCGCTGACCGCCGCCATTGGCGTGCTGCTGGGCGTGGCCGGCGTGGCGGGGGCGCTGGCCGGGGTGTATGCCTACTACACCCGCGACCTGCCCTCGGCCGAGTCGCTGCAGGCGGCCTTCAACCCCATCTCCAGCGAATTCTTCCAGACCACCCAGATCTACGACCGCACCGACCAGCACCTGCTGTATGAGGTCATCGATCCGCGCGGCGGCGACCGGCAGTATCTGCACTACAACCAGATCCCGATCTCGGTCATCAGCGCCACCGTGGCGCTGGAAGACAAGACCTTCTTCACCAACCCCGGCTATGACGTGGTCGGCATCACCCGCGCGCTCATCTCCAACCTGCGCGGCGACTCGATCCAGGGCGGCAGCTCCATCACCCAGCAGTTGGTGAAAAACACGCTGATCCCCATCGAGCAGCGCTCGGAGAAATCCTACTCGCGCAAGATCCGCGAAATCCTGCTGGCGGCTGAAATCACCCGCCGCTACTCCAAGGAGCAAATCCTGGAGTGGTATCTCAACACCAACTTCTACGGCAACCTGGCCTACGGCATCGACGCCGCCTCGCTGGTTTATTTCGGCAAGCACGCCGCCGATCTGAACCTGGGCGAGGCCGCGCTGCTGGCCGCCATCCCGCAGTCGCCGGGCCTCAACCCGGCCAGCCAGCCGCAGCAAGCCTTCGACCGGCAGGTGGTGGTCATCAACACCATGCTCAGCGCGGGCTTCATCTCGCCGCAGCAGGCCATCGCCGCCCAAACCGCGCCCATCGTCATCCAGCCGCCCACGCGCCGTTTCGACATCCAGGCGCCGCACTTTTCCGTCTACGTCCGCCAGCAATTGGTGCAGATGTTCGGCGAAGACCTGGTCAACCGCGGCGGGCTGCACGTGGTCACCACGCTCGACCTCGATCTGCAGCACCAGGCCGAGTGCGCCGCGCGCACCCAGATTGCCCGGCTGAGCGGCGGTGACCCGCGGCTGGTGGTGCCGGCCGAGGCCGACACGGGCAACGGCGCCTCACAGCCCTGCCTGTCGGCCGGCTTTCTGCCGCCCGTGGGCAAATCGGATGTCGGGGTGAACCACCACATCACCAATGCCGCGCTGGTGGCCATCCGACCCACCACCGGCGAGGTGCTGGCCATGGTCGGCTCGCTGGACTATTGGAACGCCAGCATCTCGGGCAGCTTCAACATCGCGGTGGATGGCCTGCGCCAGCCGGGCTCGTCATTTAAGCCCTACACCTATCTGGAGGCCTTTCGTACCGGCGCCTTCACGCCCGCCACCATGCTGCTGGATATCCCCAGCACCTTCACCCAGGGCAACGGCCAGCCCTACGTGCCGGAAAACTACGACCGCCGCTTTCACGGCCCGGTCAGCCTGCGCGACGCGCTGGCCCGCAGCTACAACATCCCGGCCGTGCAGACCATCAACCAGGTGGGCGTGGATAACGTCATCCGGCTGGCGCACCGCATGGGCATCAACACCCTGGACACCGGCCAGTTTGGGCTGGCGCTGACGCTGGGCGGCGGCGAAGTGACCCTGCTCGACCATACCTACGCCTTCAGCGTCCTGGCCAACATGGGCGTGATGGCCGGCGAGCAAGTGCCGGCCGACTTGCAGCGCCCCGGCTATCGCGTGCTCGACCCGGTCACCATCCTGCGCGTGACCGACCGCAACGGCAAGGTGCTCTACCAGCTCGACGCGCCGCATACGCAGTCGGTGCTCAGCCCCGATCTGGCTTATCTGATGAACAATGTGCTCTCGGATAATGCGGCGCGCGTGGCCGCCTTCGGCGGCGGCAACCCGCTGGAGTTGGGCGACCGGCCGGCCGCGGCCAAGACCGGCACCACCAATGACTTTCGCGACAATTGGACCCTGGGCTATGTGCCCGGTCTGGCGGTGGGGGTGTGGGCCGGCAACGCCGACGACAGCGCCATGAGCTCGGTCACCGGCCTCACCGGGGCCGCGCCCATCTGGCACGCGCTGATGAGCTACGCCGCGCAGACCCTGCAACTGCCGCCGGTGGGCTGGACGCCGCCGCCCAACATCGTCAAGGCCAAGGTGTGCGTGCCGTCCGGCCTGCTGCCCACCGCTTACTGCCAACAGACCCGCACCGAGATCTTTGCCCAGGGCACCGAGCCTAGCGCGCCCGACAATGTCTGGCTGCCGGTAGCGGTCAACCGCGACACCGGCAAACGCGCCACTGCCTGCACCCCGCCCGAGCAGGTGGAGCAGCACTTTTACGAGATTTTGCCGCCGGAGGCCGCCGATTGGGTGCGCAGCGCCGGCCTGCCGCAGCCGCCCAGCGAGTACGACGCCTTCGCCGGCGCCTGCCTGCAAACCGGCGATGCCACCATTGCCGTGCCGCAGCCTTTTGCCTATGTGCACGGCCTGGTCGATATTTCCGGAACCGCCAAGGGCGAGAACTTTGCCTTCTTCCGCGTGCAGGCCGGGGCCGGCCTGTTCCCGCAGACCTGGACGCAAATCCAGGGCGACCGCGCCGACCAGATCGACCAGGGCGTGCTGCAAACCTGGGACACCACCGGCCTGGATGGGCTGTATTCCGTGCAACTGGTGGTGGTCAAGAATGACCCCAATGGCGGCCCGTTCATCTTTGAGACCGCCACCATCCAGGTGACCGTGGACAACCAGCCGCCCACCATCAAGCTGCTCACGCCGCAGACCGGCGCGGCGTTTAACAGCAGCCAGGACGACTCGGTCGTCATCCAGCCGCAAGTGCAGGATAATCTCTCATTGGCGCAGGTGGTGGTGTACGTGGACGGCCTGGCCATAACCAGCCTGACCGTGCCGCCGTACTCAACGCGCTGGAAGATCACCAGCAAAGGCCAGCACACCATCCAGATGCGCGCCTATGACGCGGCGGGGAACTTCGCGGATAGTGAAAAGGCGACCATCACTGTGAAGTAAATAGGCATTGGTGCGTGGTGCGTGGTCCGTGGTGCATGGCAATTACGAATGACAAATTGCCACGCACTACGCACCAAGCACCACGGACTACGCGCCACTCATCATGTTATCCATTCACCTGCTCGGCTCGCCCAAGATTCTGCTCGACGAAGCGCCCCTGACCCTGTCACGGCGCAAGAGCCGCGCGTTGGTCTATTACCTGGCCGCGCATACGAACCCGGTCAGCCGCGAACAGTTGCTGGGCCTATTCTGGCCCGACCTCGACCGGCCAGCCGCCCAGCAGACCCTGCGCACCACGCTGCACGGCCTGCGCCAGGCGCTGGGCGCGGCCCTCAGCGCGGACGATGGCGCGCTGGCCCTGGCGCCCGAGGTGGCGGTGGACAGCCGCGCCTTTGAGGCCGGCCTGGCCACCCCGCATGGTATGACGACGCAGGCGTCCACGCCGCCTGAGGCCGCGACGCTGATTACGACGCTCGATCTGTATCAGGGGGATTTTTTGGAAGGTTTCAGCCTGCCGGACTCAGCGGCATTTGAGGACTGGGCAGCGGCCGAGCGCGAGCGGCTGCGCCGGCTGGCCGTGCGCGGCCTGGCTATGCTGGCGCGCGACTACGAAGCCCAAGGGGATTACACACTCGCTCTGGCCACCATCGACCGGGCGCTGGCCTTTGACGCGCTGCAGGAAGATTTGCAGCGCGAGGCGCTGCGGCTGCATTTCCTGGCCGGCGACCGCACCGGCGCCATCCGCCGCTACGCCCACCTGCGCCAACTGTTGGACGAGGAGATGGGCGTGCTGCCGATGGCGGAGACACGCGCCTTGTACGACAGCATTCTCAGCGACAAGCCGCTGCCACCGCCCACCGCCCCGGCCGGGGCGGCGGCCAAGCCGCCGCGCGCAGTCAGCGCGGCCCGCAGTTCCAACGCCGCCGGCCGCCAACCAGACGGCCAGCCTGCCAGCCAACCGGCATCCACCGGCCAGACCGACGTGCCCTTTGCCGGGCGCGAGCCAGAGCTGGCCATGCTGCGCGGGATGCTGGCTGCCAGCACGCCGCTGGCCGAGCGCAAATTGGTGCTGGTGGAAGGCGAGCCCGGCATTGGCAAAAGCCGGCTGGTGAATGAGTTTTTGCGCGGCGCGGGCACCCTGGCGCTGAAGGGCGCCGCGCACGAAATGGAGCAAGGCCTGCCCTACCAGCCACTGATCGAGGCCCTGCGCTGCCTGCTGGCGGATCCGGTGTGGCCGGCGCTGCACGCCGGCCTGCAGGCGCAGTTGCCGCGCGTGTGGCTGGCGGAAGTGGCGCGGCTGCTGCCCGAGCTGCAGCCGGAGATACAGCCGGCTAGCAGCGGGCCGGATGAACCGCGCCTGTGGGAAGCGGTGCACCAATTCCTGTGCGCCATCTCGCTGCAGCATGCCATCACGTTCTTTATTGACGACCTGCAGTGGGCAGATGCCTCCACCCTGGCTCTGCTCACCTACGTCACGCGCCGCGCCCGCGCCGAGCGCGCCGACATCCTATTTCTGGCCGCCGCTCGGCCGGAGGTGCGCGGGTCGCCGCTGGCGACCTTTGTGCAGACCCTCATCCGAGAAGAGCGCCTGGTGCGCTTGCCGCTCACCCGGCTGCAGTCCGACGAGGTGCAGCGCCTGGCCGGACAATGGGCGGTTGGGCGCGTCAGCGGGCCGGAGCAGGTGGCTGCCCTGGGCGATTGGCTGCGGTCCGCCTCGGAAGGCAACCCGTATGTGCTGGTGGAGCTGCTGCGCTATGCCTGCAGCCAGGGCCTGCTGGACGCGGCCGGCCGGGTGGACCTGGCGGCGTTGGGCGGCGGGCCAGTGGTGCCGCAATCGGTCTTCAGCCTGATCGAATCACGCCTGGCGCGGCTGTCCGAGCCGGCCCGGCGCGTGTTGGATGCGGCCGTGGCGGCCGGGCGCGAGTTCGACTTCGAGGTCGTCTATCGCGCCGCCGGGCTCTCTGAGGCGGCTGGCCTGGACGCGCTAGATGAGCTGCGCGCCGCCGGGCTGGTGCATTCGGCGGACAGCGACAGCAGCCCGGCCGCCCCCCACAGCCTCGCTGCGCACAGCGTGCCGCTGACGCGTTATGTGTTTGACCACAGCCTGACGATGGAAGTGGCCTATCGCGAGGTGGGCGAGCCGCGCCACCGCTTATTACACCGGCGCGTGGGCGAGGCCATCGAGCAGGTTTACGGCCGGCAGCGCGTGGACGAGGTGGCCGGTGTGCTGGCCGAGCATTTCTCCGAGGGCAACCAGCCCGAGCGCGCCGCCCCGTATGCCTTCCGGGCCGGGCAGTTGGCCGCCGAGCTGGCCGCCTGGGCCGAGGCCTCGGCCTTCTTTGAGCAAGCACTGGCCGCCGAGGAGCACCCGGCGCGCCGGCTGGCCATTGCCACAGCGCTGGGTGACGCCCAACTCGCCGCCGGGAATAATGCCCAGGCCTCGGAGGCCTACCGGCTGGCGCTGGAGCTGGCGCTGAACAGCGAGGACCAAGCGCGCATCGAGTTCCTGCAGTTGGCGCTGGCGCGGGCGCAGCTGCCCCAGGCGCGCTTTGCGGAGATCAGGCGGCTGGCCAACCAGGTCTTGCATACCGCCACCTCGCCCGACACCATCGCCATGGCCGAGTTCACGCTCAGCACCGCCGACTCGCTCGAAGGCGCTGACCTGCACAGCGCCCTGGAGCACGTGCAGGCGGCTGAAACGCAACTGCGCCTGGCCGTGGAACAAGGCCTGTTGCCGCCCGGCAGCCTGGCCGAATATAAGTTTCAGAACGCCAGCATCGCCGCCCAGCAGGGCGAGCTGAGCAAAGCGGTGGCCCTGTACCGCGAGGCGATGGAAATTGCCGATCACTCCGACCAGCCGACGGCGCCTCAGTTTCGCATCCTGGCGCGCAACAACCTGGCCTACCACATGCATCTGCTCCGGCCGGGCGATCCGGCGGCCCTGGCCATTGCGGAAGAGGGGCTGCGCCTGGCACAGGAGCACGGCAACCTGGGCCTGATGACCTATTTGTATTCGACCGAAGGCGAGATCGCGCTGGGGCAAGGCGATTTGGCCACCGCCGAGCAGCGCTTCAAGGAGGGCCTGAGCCTGTCGGAGCGCATGCATATGCCCGAGCGCGTGGCCGGCCTGACCGCCAATCTGGGGCTGGTGGCCAAGGCGCGCGGCGAAAGCGCGCTGGCGCTGTATCGCTTGTCCGCCGCCATGGCCCAGGCGGATGCCATCGGCACCCGGCACCTGGCGGCCCAGATTCGGCTGTGGCTGGCGCCGCTGCTGCCGCCGGCCGAGGGCCGCGCCCGGCTGGCCGAGGCGCGCGCCTTTGCCGAAAGCGACGGGCGGGCGCGGCTGCTGAGGGATGCCGCCGAGTTGGAACAGAAGCTGTTCAAGCCGCCCGCCGCATGATCGAACCGGCCCTGGCGCCGTTCAACTATGAAAGCGTGCGGGTGGATGCGCGCGGCCAGGCGACCGCCCGGCTGCCCCACGCGGCCCAAAGTTTTGTGGAACCACTGCCGGCCGGTAGCGCGGCGGCCGGGCTGGGCCTGACGATGATTGAAGTTCCCGCCGGGCGCTTTAGCATGGGCGCGCCGCGCAGCCAGGGCAGCGAGGAAGAGCGGCCGCAGCACCTGGTTTCGGTGGGCCGGTATTTCATGGCCCGCGGCCTTGTCACGCAGGCGCAGTGGCAGGCCGTGCTGGGCCGGCGCGCCCAGTGCCGTTTCTCCGGCGACGAGCGGCCCGTGGAAAATGTTTCCTGGGGCGAAGCCCAAGACTTCTGCCAGCGGCTGGCGCGGCTGACCGGCCGTGCCTATCAGCTTCCGAGCGAGGCCCAATGGGAATATGCCTGCCGGGCCGGCGGCAGCACGCCGTTTCACACCGGCGAGACCCTCAGCGCCGACCTGGCCAACTATTGCGGCGAGCACGTCTTCCGCGCCGAGCCGGCGGGTTTGTACCGGCATGTCACCACGCCGGCGGGCCAGTTTCCGCCCAACGCCTTTGGTTTGTATGACATGCACGGCAACCTGTGGGAATGGTGCGCCGACACCTGGCACGCGGACTACGCCGGCGCCCCGGCCGGCGACGCCGCCTGGCAGAGCGGCGGCGAACGGGCCGCGCGCGTGGTGCGCGGCGGCTCGTGGCACGATGTGCCCGGCGCCTGCCGCTCGGCCGCGCGCACGCGGTACGAGGTCGGGCAGGGCGATGATTTTGTGGGGTTTCGGGTGGCGCTGCGGCCCGCCGTTTGAACCGCTGAACTAGCTGCCGCTCGAGGCCCGCCGCGCGCGCTTCGGCGGCGTGGCTGGCGGCATGCTCGTAATCAATGCGCGCAAGACGCGATTGACGTCCTCGCTGTTCTTGAATACATCCGCGATGTCAGGATCGAGCACAACAACGACTCGATCCCTATCGACCTTACTTGCAAATCGATTCGGCTGGGCTTTCGCATAATCGAACCGATATTCACCCCGCAGCTCAGCCACAGCGGCGCGACGTCCTTTAGGAGAGGTGCTTTTCTTCATAGTCTCCCCGTTCTTTTCTGGTCGCTTGGCGGGCGCTGATGATGCGGATGACATCTACGACCCTTTCTACAAAACTCACCAATAAGACGCGCCGAAAGGCGGAGTTCCCGATAATTATCTCACGCCGTTCTGATTGAGAGTGATCTTCGTCGCTAAAAATCCGCGCCAGCGGATCGGCGAATACTGTGGTTGCCTCATCAAAGCTGACACCATGTTTTTCGAGGTTTGAATTGGCTTTGTCTCGATCCCACTCAAATCGGATGCTCATGCGCTAGCCTCAAGGTTATCATACACGCAACCCCGGGCTTTAGGAAAGTTCTCATCGACTGGTGCGAGTCATCCGCAGATGTCACAAATCCGGCCTGCCGCCGGTCTTATATACTGAAATGACATTGATCCAGTTTACCCATGACAACCGCCGACGCCAGCTCATTTGAGTCGTACCGCCCGCTGATGTTCTCCATCGCCTACCGCATGCTCGGCAGCGCGACCGAGGCCGAGGACATCGTGCAGGAGGCCTATCTGCGCTACCAGGCGGTGGCGCCGGGAACGATCCAATCGCCCAAGGCTTTTCTGAGCACCATCGTCACCCGCCTGTGCCTGAACCAGCTCCAATCGGCCCGCGTTCAGCGCGAGACCTACATCGGCCCGTGGCTGCCGGAGCCGATCTTCACCGAGACCGACGAGCGAGCCAACCCCAGGCACCAGGCCGAGATGCACGACTCGATCTCGTTCGCCTTCCTGGTGCTGCTGGAGGAGCTGACCCCGCTGGAGCGGGCGGTGTTCCTGCTGCGCGAGGTCTTCGACTACGAGTATGACGAGATCGCCGCGATCCTGGACAAGGATCCCGCCGCCTGCCGCCAGGTGTTCAGCCGGGCCAAGAAGCACGTGACCGCGGGTAAGCCGCGCTTCACGCCCGCCCCGGAGGCCCACCGCAAGTTGCTCAGCCAGTTTATGCAGGCCACCAGCGCCGGCGACCTGGACGGCCTGACGGCGCTGCTGGCGGCGGATGTGGTGATGTGGGCCGACGGCGGCGGCAAGGCGCGCGGCGCCGCGCTGCATCCGCTGCATGGCCCGCAGGCCGTGGCGCAGTTCCTGGTGGGCACCCGGCGTTTTATGGCGGAGGGCAGCCAGATCGAGCTGGCGGCCATCAATGGCGAGCTGGCCATGATCCTGCGCGCCGGCGGCAAGGCGTACGTGGTCCTGTCGATTACCGCCAGCGAGGGCGCGGTGCATGAAATTCGAGTGGTCGGCAATCCCGACAAATTGAACTGGGTGAATCTTCCGAGTTACCCAACTGGAGCGGTGGCAGCATGAAACTGATTGTATTTGGCGCCAACGGCGGCATTGGCCGCCATGTCGTGGAGCAAGGCCTGGCCGCCGGCCACACCGTCACCGCCGTGGCGCGGCGGCCGGAGAGTGTCACCATCCAGCATCCCAAGCTCACGGTCAAGCGCGGCGACGTGCTTGACCCGGCCGGCCTGGGCCTGATGCTGGCCGGGCAAGAGGCCGTGGTCTCAGCCCTGGGTGTGCATGACCGCGCGCCCACTGTTCTCTATTCCCAGGGCGTCGCCAACATCCTGCGGGCCATGCAGGCCGCCGGCGTGCGCCGGCTGCTGTGCATCTCCGCCACCGGGCTGGACCCCGGCCAATGGCTGCAGCGATATCTGGCCAAACCGCTGCTGTGGGCCATCCTGCGCGAAATGTACACTGACCTGATGCGGATGGAAGACGAGGTCAAACGCAGCCGGGTGGATTGGACCATCATCCGCCCGCCGCAGCTTACCGAGAAGCCGCGCACCGGCCATTACAAAGTGTCGTGCAACGAGCATCTGCCCGCCGCCTGGACCATCTCGCGCGCCGACGTGGCCGATTATATTGTCCGGCGCCTGGCCGATCGAGACACTTACCAATCCTGGGTGGAAATCGCGTACTAGTTTCAGATTCGCGAGAAACGGTGTCTTCTCAGGCTCGCCAGCGAGATCAATGAAATCACTGGGAAAAACGTGTGCCGCGCGCGAACATGACACCCCCCGGATTTAATAATCGGGGTGTTATGTTTTCTAAGCCTGGAAGCCTGGACTAGCCAAAAAGAAGACCGCCTGCTAAGGTTTTGTTG
>JAYTFQ010000061.1:0-16349 GCA_043734225.1 Anaerolineales bacterium
GGGGTCTGACCACGGCATCCCATTCGGCCGAAACATCCTTGATTACTTTGTTCACAGCCGCCAAAGGCGTGTCCACGCCATCCGGCTGGACAGTTACTATTTTTAATTGAGCGTCGCTGGCGCAGCCACCTTACCATACGAACGGGATCAAGTGGTAGCGCACCTTCCGCGTGTATTCTGTGTAGCCGGCCAACTCCCGGGCCAGGGTTTTTTCTTCGGCCAGCAGCCGGAAAGCGATGCCGATCATCAGACCCACGGCGGCCGGCAGCGCATACCAGGAGTCCAGCGCCAGCGGCGTGACGAGCACGAACACGCCCGCGCCGGCGTACATGGGGTGGCGCACGATGGCGTACGGGCCGGTAGAGACGACTTTCTGCTCGGCCTCGACCTTCACCGTGGCGCTGGTGTAGCTGTTTTCGCGGAACACCAGAAAGACAACATACAGGCCCAGCGCCACCAACACGTCGGCCACGATCACCAGCCACAGCGGCACGCTGGACCAGTGGTTGCGGTTGTCCAGCCCGGCCAGGACGAAGATCAAGATGAAGCAGATGCCGGCGATGCTCTGGATGATCTGCTGTGCGCGGTCCGTTTCCGCGCCGGGCCCGGCCTCCACCCGTCGTTCCAGCAGGCCGCGGTCGTTGCGCATCAGGTAGGCGGTGATCAGCACCACGCATACTCCGAAATCGGCCAGGAACACCCAGGCCTGCCAGTAGACCAGCGAGCCGGCCGGGATGAACAGCAACAGGCCGAGCACCACCAGCAGGAAGATCAGGCCGCCGAAGCTACGCAGGATGAGGTTGTTCATGGGCCCATCCTACTCCAATTAGCCTGCGACGTCAGCCGCACCAGCCGCGCGCCACTCGGTTTCAAACTGGGCCAGCCACTCGACGTTCTCGTACAGGTGTGTCGAGTGGCGCGTTTGCTGCAAGCCGCGCACCCAGTCTTGGGCGATGGCCCACACCTCGGCCGGGCTGCGCCAGGCTGCCAACAGCAGGGCCGGGTGTAGCACGCCGTTCTTGGTCAGCACCCCGGCGTGGTCATAGGCGCACAGCAGCCAATCGAATGTGACGAATTGCGGGCTGGCGGGCGGCACCGCCTGCGTGAAGGCCTCATACGTAGGTGCGTCGCGGCGCAGCTCATCCAGCAGCGCCCAGGCGGCCGGGTCGCGCGGCCTGGTCTCGTCGAAGGCAGTGAAGATGGCGCGCTCATCATCGGTGGGTTGGGCGCTCGTGATGGGCTGCCACACGGGCGGGTGCTGCTCGCGCTCGCGCCAGAACTGCGCAGCCCGCTCCCCCAGCCACTCGAAATCCGCGTATTGCTCCGGATCGTTCCGCTCCGCGCGCAGGCCCAGCACATATGGCTGAGCCGACACCCAGGCGCGTGGCAGCTCATACCAGGAGTCAAAGAACAGATCGGCGCGCATCTGCCCGGCGCGAATCAGCCGGCCGGCGTCCTCAAAGGAGCCTAGATAGCGCTCGAACAGCCGGCGGTCGTCGCTGCCGGCCGGCGCCAGCCGCGCGAAGCGCTCGAAATCCGGCGCCGCTTGCCGCAGACGGATGTACGCTTTATGCGCCTGATTGTCGAGCGGCGTCTCCCAGCGAGTGAAGAATTGCAGGCAGGCGATTGTTTGGGCAGATAACGACGCGGGTGCCATAGCCGTTTGCTCCTTATCAGGCGAGCTCTGCGCTGGTGCTACGACTGCAAGACCGCGATGGTTTGCTTGAACAGCGGCAGCACCGTCCACGAATCCCAATCCTCCACCACCTTGCCCTCCACAATGCGGCAGTGGTAGGCGCCGGTGAGCGTCAGCACCTTGCCGGTGGCCGCCACGGCGCCGAACGGGCCGGTGTGGGTGCCGGTCATTTTCACATACGCCGCGACAAAATCGCCTTCCGCGATCAGGTGCGTGATGACGTGGCACACATCCGGGCAGGCATCGATGAAGCTGCCCAGACCGCCGCGGAACCCCTCGAAGTTGTAGTCGCCAACGGCGGCGTGGTGCACATAGCTGGGCGCGACGAGCTTCGACAGATCTTCCAGTCCCTGGCGCGTGTGCCAGAGGTCTTCGATGATGTGGCGGAGGAGGGCTTTGTTGTCGGATGTTGTAGTCATGAGTTGTCTATCCTGTAGCAAGCGCAAAACATTGAGCCGCAAAGACCCCAAAGCGCGCAAAAGGATCAATGGTTCTCAAAATCACTTCCGGTTTTGTTTTTCTTTCTCCTTCTTCGCGTTCTTTGCGCCCTTCGCGGTTAAAGATCTTAGCTCTAGACCCTCTGCGCCACCAGGAAGTGCGACAGCCCCAGCACATTCAGCGGTGTGCCTTCCACCCCCTGCATCACAGCCCGGATCACCTTACCGAGCGGCCCCAGCCGGGCCACCAGGTTGTCATAGCCGCCAAAGATGCGTGTGTGGGTGACGATGCGCACCGGCAGCCCGTCAAACAGCCGCCGCAGGCCGTGGCCGGTGTAGGCGCGCACATGCGGCGCCAGCCGGTTGCGCAGCGGGTCGGGCAGATAGTTCACCAGCGGGATATTGCCGAAGATGTAGCGCCCGCGCCAGTAGATGCCGTGGGTCTCCACCGGGTACCAGCGGTTGGGGCAGAAGATCACCACCCGCCCGCCCGGCCGCAGCGCGCGCACCATCTCGGCCACGGCGGCGCGGTCGTCCTGCACATGCTCAATCACCTCGTTGGATAGGATCAGATCGAAGCTGGCGGCTGGATAGGGCAGCGCCTCGCCCGCGGCGCACACCACCAGCGAGGGCGGGTAACGCCGGCCGGCCTCGCGCCCGCGCTCGAAGTCGTATTCCAGGCCATACACGGCCGGGGTGTCGGCCCGCAGCGCGCCGATATACAGCCCCAGGCCGCAGCCGTTTTCCAGCACCCGCGCCGGCGGCTGGGTCTGCGCCAGGCGCGGCGCGGCGGCGCGGATCATCGCCAGGCGGCGGGCCTGGCCGGCGCGCCACACATAGGAGGGCTCGCCGCGCAGGGCAGCTTTGTCGCTGGCGACGGGCGGAGCAGAATTGGTGGCCATTAGGGCCAATTATAGTGGACCGTGGTCCCCGCCATACGAGCCGCACATTATGTCCTTCACTCGGCAGTTACTGCCGCTGCCTCTGGCAGTTACTGCCACTGCTTTTCGCGATTTTCGGCCGAAAAACCACTACTGCCACTACTGCCAGACGAAAACAGATACCCCCCGGCACCCACCCGATTGACAGGTGTCCGGTCCGGACGATCATGCCGGCCAGCATCCCCTGGCCCGCAAAGGAACCGCATGACTTCTCAATCAACGAAAAATCGTGTCCGCCAGAGCACTCGATTTCATCGACTGCTCTGGCGGACACGATTTTTCAAGACTTTACAAAGATCTTCGCCGGCGAGCCTGAGCGGGTGCTTTACGACTTCTTCGAGCTGGCCGCGGGCGTGGCCTCGGCCGCCGGCGCTTTGTCGGCGGGCGCCTCGGCCTTGGCCGGCTCGTCCTCTTCGTCGTCTTCCCAGCCGATGATCCACACGCACAATCCGGCCACCAGCGTGGTGGCAATCACCAGCGCCGCCCATTGTCCGATCAGCAGGCCCACGCTGCGGGCCTCATACACCACCATGGCGTTCATGCCCACCGCCAGCACAATCCAGGCGGTCAGCCGGGGATGCAGCTTAATCCAATTCGTGATTTGACTCATGACCATCCCTCTCAGATCGGCCGCAGCACGCGATCGTCGCGCAGCTTTTTGAACAGCATCGAGGCGCCCGGCGGCATCGACTCGCGCGCCGCTTCAGACCAGGCAGCCACGCGCAGTTGGTCGGGCGCGCTGAGCGCAAAGCCTCGCCCGGCCAGTGCGCGGGCGGCGGCCTGGGCCAGCGCTGGCGAGACAAACACCAGGGCCGCCTCGCTCTGCAGCTCGCGCGAGGCGTTTTCCACCGCTTCCAGCATGGCCGGCGCCAGCTTGTCAATCGGCGCGTTGGGCGCCACATACATTTCGTCCACCCGCGCCACCAGGTTCTCCACTTTCCAGCCGGCCACCGCGGCCAGGTGCCCGCCATAGTCGGCCAGCATGTAGGCCTTGTCGCCAAAGGCGGCAATCACATCCGAGCGCGCCAGCGCCACCTGCCCCTGGGTGGCATACTTGATGAAGGAGGCAATGTTGGTGGCATCACTGGGCATGCCGCGCCGCACGTGCACCGTCGGCACGGCGGCGACGGGCTGGGTGGCGGCCTGCCCGGCCAGCCCGCCGGCGGCTGGCGCGGTGGTCGCCGGCGGCGCCATGGGCCGCGCCTCCGGCCGCGGCGCTGCCGCCGCCCCCGCCAATAGCCCGGTCGTGATCAGGTAGGGCGGCGGGCTTTGGCGGATGATCTTGTTGAACGCGGTCTGCACCTGGTTCCAGGTGTCTTCAAAGGTGCCGCTGTTATCGATGATGACCTGGGCAGCCTTCAGCTTGTCGGCTTGCGGCCCCTGAGCGGCGATGCGCTGATGGGCCTCGGCCGGCGACATCTTGCGTTTGGCGATTAGCCGCGCCTCTTGCATGTTCTCGGGCACCTGCACCACCCACAGCGCGTCGCAGTCGTTGGCCAGGCCGGCTTCAATCAGCTTGATGGCTTCCACCACCGCCACCGACGATTGAGTGCGCCGCACCAGGAAGTCCACCGCCTGGCCCACCAGCGGGTGGATGACGTTTTCCAACTGCGCCAGGGCCACCGGGTCAGAGAAGACGATGCGCGCCAGCCGGGCGCGGTTGATCTCGCCCTGCTCGTTCAGCATCCATTCGCCAAAATGCTTGACCACAGCCGCATGGGCCGGCCCGCCGCGGGCAATCGCCTGGTGCGAGAGGGCGTCGGCATCCAGGCCAAAGGCGCCCAAATGCTCCAGCATCTTGCGTACCACGCTTTTGCCGGTGGCAATGTTGCCGGTAAGGCCGATGACGTATTTGGCGGGCCAGCGACTGCTCATAGGTCCACAATTGCGCTCCGTGGGCGCAGGAAACCTATTCTATCCTAAAAAGGAAGTTTGGGCCGAATTGGATGACGCGGACGCGGCCCGACGTTCGTCGGGCCACTGCCTCCAATTCGGCCGATATTTCATTACGGGCGGAGCAGTTCTGGGAAGAGCCAGATTAGGGGCGCGCCGCGACATAGACGTTGTCGCCGGCGCTGACGAAGAAGCGCTTGGCCGGGTCGATGGCCATGGCGCTGATGGGCGAGCCGAAATCGAAGTATGGCCGGAACTGCCGCACCAGCGCCAGCTTGAGGCTGAGTTGGTACATGCCCGAGGTCTGCGCGTCGAGCACATACAGCGAGGGCTCCGGCGGCTGATCGTAGACCATCTGGGCCGGCACGGTCAGGTCGGCCAGTTTGTCGCTCACGCCGCGCCCGGGCCGCGCGTCGGTGAACTGGGCCGCCGGGGTGCAGGTTGGGCCGCCGCCGGGCGTGGTGCGGGTGCAGTTGGTCACGCGCCCATCCTTGCGCAGGATTAACACATCGCCGCCGGCAATGGTGAAGCCCACCGCGTCCGCCAGGTCGTACGAGGCGCTGGAGAAATAGCGCGTGGGAGCCTGGGTGAAGGCGCCGCCGGACGACTGGTATTGCCAGATCTCATTGCTGCCTGGGTCGAGCACATACAGCCGGTCGGCATACAGCTGCAGCGCGGTCGGGCGCACCCAGCCGACGTTGGGCGCCGTCAGATAGCTGGCGTAGGCGTGATCCAGGCCGGGCGCGCAATACAGCAGCGCGCCCAGGCTGTCCAGCGCAATGACCACATCGCTGTTGACCGCCGTGTCGCCGCCGATGACGGTTGGCCCCGGCACCAGCGTGGCGTCCACCAGTTCGCCCACATTCACCTCGCGCACGGCCTGCTTGCCGGCGCACTGGAAGGCGCTGTCCAGCGCGTAGGCCGCGGCCTGGCCGCTGACCGCTGTGCCGCCGCTGGGGTTGGGCGTGAGGCGCGCCACGCGGTTGTGGGCGGTATCCAACGCATACACTTCCTGCCCGGATAGCATCAGCCGCGCAATCTTGGTGTTCAGCCCAATGCCGGCATTCAACAGCGGCTTAAAGTCCAGCCGGGTGATCCAATCCAGGCTATCCAGCCGGCCCTGGGCCTCTTGCCGCAGCAGGGTCACCTCCGGCTGGCCGGGGCGCAGTCCCTCTGCTTCCGTCAGCCACTGCAGCGCCGCTTCCCAATGCGGCCGCGCGGCCTGCTCATCGGTGGTGGTGCGGCCGCGCGCCACTTCCAACTGCGCCTGCCCCAGCACCCCCTGATATTGCTGGTTGCGGCCGTTCTCCAGATACAGCCACACCGAGGCGCCCACCACCAGCACCGGAATGATGATGGCGATGCTCACCTGCACCGAGGTCGGCACGGTGAACAGGCCTTCCTTCTGCAGGGTGCCTTCGGGCAGCACGCGCGCCAGCGCCACGCGCAAGCCGTGAATGGCCTCGGACAGCGTCACGCCGATGGCTCGCCCCAGCGAGCGCAGCGTGCGGCGCACGAGGCCGCCCGATGCCGGCCCGGGCCCAGCCGGCGCGCGGTTGGCCGGTGGCGGCGGCGTGGGGCGCGCTGTTGGCCGAACTGGTTGGGTCAGGTCCACGGTGGCTGGCTCATGCGGGAGGCCGGGCGCGGCGCCCCAGGCCACAACGGGCTCGGCTGAGGCGCCCTGTACCGTCAGCGGGATATCCCCGGCCTCTGGCGCGGCAGCGGGCGTCTCCAGCGGCGGCGCAGGTTGGCGCGGTTTCACTCGGAAGAATTCAGCCAGGCCGGCCCCGCGGGATGAAGGCCGGTTGGCCCGGCGCGGCGCGGGCGGTGTTGCCGGCGGTGTTACGGGTGTGGGCGGGGTCTCGGGCGCCGGCCGCGTTGCGGCTGGCGGGCCAGCCAAAATGGGCGTGGCGTGTGTCGGCGCGATGGGTGTGGGGGGCCGCGTAACAACGGCCGGCGTGGTTGCGGCCGGGCGCGCCGGGGCCGCCGGGCCGCCGGCGGCGTTGGCGGCCGCGTTCGCTGTCGCAATCAGTTGGGCGGCGGCCTCTTCGTCCACCACGCGCCCAATCAGCGCCGCGGCCTCGCTCCCGGCCGTTTCGCGCAGCCGTTCGGCCACGGCGGCCAGGTCGGCCAGGTTGCCCAGGCCCACCAGGGCAATGTCGGTCCAGCCGCGCGCCGGAGCGTTGCTGAAGCACAGAAAATCCCCAACGGAAAGTTGAGTGTGAAAATACAGGGCATCGACGGTGTTGCTCTGGCCCAGGGCGCGGGTGGGCGCGTTGGGAAAGCGCTCGTGGCCGGCGGGCCGGGCCACCAGCAGCAGCCCTGGCCCGCCCTGCACCACATAAAAATCGGCATCGCGCAGGGCGGCGGCGATGAGCCCGCCATGCAGCGGCGCACCCCCGCCGGCCAGGTTGTCTTCCAGCATTTTCTGATTGACGGCTGTGATGGCCTGGCGCAGCGCCGAGGTGACCGAGCCGGAGCTGCCAAAGAAGCGATTGGCGGCCAGGTCGAGCAGGACGTCGTAGCGCTCGGGCGCCACCGCCTCGCGGCCGCGCAGGCCCAGGCACAGGATCAGCGCGTCACGCTCGCGCCCGCGGGCCGCCTTACGCGGCGCCGGCATCAAGCTGTAGCCGAGTGGCTCGTCGGACAGCAGACGACCACCGGCCACGTTCAGCAAGCGGGTAGCAACATCGAGCGCGGCAGACATAGTTAGGATTATAAATGACGTGGCACGGTTGCGCTATAATGTCGCCGCGCAGCCGGCGTAACGCGAGTCCGTTGCAGGATTGGTGCCGGTTGGGGATATTCTTCCAGGTGCTTGATGCAATTTGAACTTCATCGTGATGCGGCTGTTTTTGACCAGTTAAAGGCCGAGTGGAACGCGCTGCTCGAGCGCAGCGTGACCCGCGTGCCCTTTCTGCGGGCGGAATATCAGCAGGCGTGGTGGGCCGAGCGCGGCGGGGGCGAATGGCCGGAGGCGGAGCTGTTGGTGGTCACCGCGCGCGGCGATGACGGCGCGCTGCTGGGCATTGCGCCGCTGTTTCAGGCCAAAAACCGCCAGGGGCGGCCGGCGCTGCTGCTAATCGGCTCGATTGAGATTTCGGATTACCTTGATTTGGTGGTCGCCCGTGAGCCGATGGATGCGTTTTGTACCGGCCTCCTGGATCGGTTAGCGGGAGTGGACGTGCCGGTCTGGGAGGTGCTGGATTTCTATAATATCCCGGCCCCCTCGCCCACGCGCGCGGCGCTGGGGCGCGCTGCCGGCGCGCGCGGCTGGGCAGCGGGCGAGCAGTTGCTGATGCCCGTGCCGGCCATTGCGCTGCCGGCCGATTGGGAAACCTACCTGGCGACCATGGTGGACAAGAAAGAGCGGCAGGAGATTCGCCGCAAGCTGCGCCGGTCGGAGGGCGGTGAGGACCAGGTGACCTGGACCATGATCGACAGCCACGAAGGGCACGATCTAACTGCCGAAACCGACGCCTTTCTGACGCTCATGGCGCACAACGCCGACAAGGCCGCTTTTCTGACGCCGGCCATGCGTCAGGAGTTTCACCAGGTGGCGCGCGCGGCGGCCGAGAGCGGCTGGCTGCGGCTGGCCTTTCTGCTGGTCAACGGCCAGAAGGCGGCGGCCTATCTCACCTTCGATTACGGCAACCGGCTCTACATTTATAATTCCGCCATCGACCCGCGCTTCAATACATTTTCGCCCGGCTGGGTGCTGCTGGCCTATCTGTTGCGCTGGGCCATCGAGAACAAGCGCGCGGCGTTTGACTTCCTGCGCGGTGAAGAAGATTACAAGTTTCGTTTCGGGGCGGTGGCCGGCAAGATCTACCGGCTGCAGGTTGGGCGCGCGCTGCCGGTGGAGGAGTTGGGCGGCTCGCCGGCGTGCTTGATGAACGAGTTCGAGGCAGACTTCTTCCCCGCCGCGGGGTAAGAGCTTAATCCACGACCCCCTACAAAGAAGGGGGCAGGCGGTCACGACCCAGCCCCGCAGAACGCTGGGCGGGGTGGGACACGAAGGGGATTAGTCTTTCTCTTTTTCTCTCTCTTGCCACCGCCTCACCCACTCAGCATCCATGCGGGCCAGGCGGTTTTTCTTTAAGTTTTCGCGCATGATCCAGCGCGCGTCGGGGTCCGGTTGGCCAGCCACTTCTCCATCGCGGTTTTGCCTTCGGCTGGCGCGGCGGCCACGGCCACGCTCCAGCAGTAGGCCAGGCCCTGGCGCAGGGCTTTGAAGTCGTTGCCCTTGCGGGCCGCGGGGTTGGCCTGGGCGACGGCGCGGGTAATGCCGTCCAGCAGTTTGAGCACGGCTTTGGCGTTCTTGCCATCGGCCAGCAGGCGCGGCTCGCACAGGCCAGCCGCTACGGCGCGCTGTTCCAGCCAGGCGCCGCTGGCCCATGCCTTCATTGCTTTCACCAGCGCGCCCATATCCGCGTCGCCCCAGCGCTGCAGGGCCATGGCCACGCCCTCGCGCACCCGCCAGCGGGGATCGTTGGCCTGTTGGCGCAGCTCGGGCAGAATGGCCACATTGCCTTCGGCCAGCAGCCGCCCCAGGCCAACCACACCGCACAGCGGCAAAAACTCCAGCGCGGTCTTGGGCGGTGTAGATTTAGGGCTAAGCGCCAGCCAGCGCCGGAACTGCTCCGGCGTGCCCAGGTCGGCGGCGGCCTGCACCAGCTCCAGGTTGGCGCGCGGGCCGGGCAGGCCGGACTCTTTCAACAGGTAGGGGTCCCAATCAGCGATGTCGGAAAGGACTTGGCGGTAGGTGTCGCGTTGAGTCATCTGAATACAGGTAGACACTGAAAACAGCATGTGTGGGGCAGTCAATTTCATCGACCGCCCCACACATGCTGTTTTCAGATCTAGGATTTCGAAGGGGTCAGTCTCAGCGCCGGCTTGCCGATGACGCGCTGCAGGGCCGTGGCATAGTCCTGGTGGCTGATGGGCTTGGCCAGGAAGCCATCGGCGCGCAGGCCCTGGGCGCGGGCGCGGTTCTCGCCGGTGCGCCAGGCGGTGATGAAGATGATCGGCGCCTGGGTGGCGGGCCGCAGCTTTTCATACAGCGTCCAGCCGTCGGTCTCTTCCAGCATCACATCCAGGACAATGGCATCCGGCTGGCGCTCGGCGCAGGCCGCCAGCGCCTCGGCGCCGGTGCGCACGAAGCGGTGCTCATAGCCCAGGATGTCGGTCATATGGCCGAGCAGCTCGGCCATGTCGGGGTCGTCGTCGACGATCAGGATCGCTGTCATTTAGCCATAGGAGAAGCGCTGTTCTTTCCACACGTCGGCTTCGTTGTGATAGCCGGCCTGCTCCCAGAAGCCCAGCCGGTCCTTGCTCAGGAACTCCAACCCGCGCAGCCATTTGCCGCCCTTCCACAGATAGGGCGTCTTGTAGTCGGTGCCGGTGATGTGGCCGACCACGCCGCGCATCGGGAAGCCGTGGTCCAGCTCCAGCGGCTCGCCGTTGAAGTGGGTGGCCAGCAGGAAGTTGGGCGACAGGGCCACCTCAATCGGGATGTTGACCGTGAAGCCGTACTCGCAGTGCTGCAGCAGGTAGTGGGCATCTGGCTTGAGCTTGAGCAATCCCTGATCCACCAGGGTCTTGAGCGCCACGCCTTCCCAGGCCGTGTCGAACTTGCTCCAGCGCGTGACGCAGTGGATGTCCATCGTCACCGTGCTGCGCGGCAGCTTGTTGAACTCGTCCCAGCTCCAGCGTTTCTCTTCTTCCACCTCGCCGAACAGGCGCAGGTCCCAGGTAGCGGGGTCAAAGTGCGGCACCGGGCCATAGTGCAGCACCGGAAAGCGGTTGGTCAGCGATTGGCCGGGCGGCAGGCGCCCCTCCTGCTTGACCTTCTCTTCGTCATCCTTGCGGCCGAATATACTCTTGAGCATGTTCTCTCCTTCAGTAGCCGAGGTGGCTATTGTAGGCTGAAATCGTTACAGGTGTCTTAAGACACAAACAAAACTCGTCAACGGATGGAACGAATGAAAGCAAAAAAATAATAGCGATTTTACAGCACGAACTGAGATTCGCTGATCATGCCCAAGCTGGTGTGCCATGTATTTTGATGGCCGGGCTCTTTCGGTGCTGTTATCCGTTTTATCCGTTTCACACCTGCACTTGCGTCAGGTGCAAGTGTCCGTTGACGAGTCTTATCCCGTAAATACCGGCAGGTGCCCCAAAGCGATGATGTTTTGCCACTGGGCGCGCTCGCCTTCGGTGAAGATGGCGGCCTCGGCCACCACCTCCGCCCCGGCCTTGCTCAACACCAGGCGCATGCCTTGCAGCGTTGAGCCGGTGGAGATCACGTCGTCCACCAGCACCACGCGCTGGTGTTTCACCAGGTCGTGGTCTTTCTCGTCCAGGTACAGGGTTTGCGGTACGCCGGTGGTGATGGACAGCGTCTCGGCCTGGATAGTTTCGCCCATGTATGGCTTATACGATTTGCGCAGCACCACATACGGCCGGCGGGTGCGCACCGAGAGCGCGTGGATCAGCGGGATGCTTTTGGCCTCGGCCGTCACCAGCAGATCATAACCCACCGCCGCCAGCTTTTCGGCCAGGGCGCCGGCCGCGGCCTCCACTAGCTCGGTGTCGCCCAGGATATTCAGCACGGCAATCCTCAGGCCGGGCTTGATTTCAAACAGCGGCAATTGGCGCTTGACCCCGCCGATTTCGACAGGGAAGGTTTCGCGGGATACGGGCATGCGGCTGGCTCCTGGTACGCGGTTTGATCGATGAACGGGCGTGATTGTACCGTAGACCAGCCGTTAGCGCATGCCTAGCAGGGGAAACATGTGGCACAGTTTTCCTGCTTGACAGGCAGGGTCCACCGCGGTTATCATAAGATTAGATAAACATCTAATCTTATGATCTCCATGCAACCGTCACCTGATCTTGTGCAGTTCTTCAAAGCCCTGGCCGACGAAAGCCGGCTGAAGATCGTTGGTCTGCTGGCGCGCGAGAGCTATTCGGGCGAGCGGCTGGCGGAGCTGCTCGACCTGAAGCCGGCCACGGTCTCGCACCACCTGGCGCGGCTGGCCGAGGCCGGGCTGGTGAGCGCGCGGATGGAAGGCCACTCGAAGCTATATACCCTGCGGCTGGATGCGATTCACGCCATGGCCAACAGCCTGCTGGCGCGCGATGCCCTGCCCGCGGCGGCGGCCGAACTGGACGGGGAAAACTACGACCGCAAGGTGCTTAACGATTTTCTGCTGCCGGATGGCAGCCTGAAAAGAATCCCGGTTCAGCAAAAGAAGCTGCTGGCGGTGCTGCGCCATCTGCTTCAGTCGTTCGAGCCCGACCGGGTGTATCCGGAAAAGGAAGTCAACGCCATCCTGGCGCGTTTTCATCCGGACACGGCCAGCCTGCGACGGGCGATGATTGAATACAAGCTGATGACGCGCGCGGCCGGCCAGTACCGGCGCGTGGTGTGAGGAGTCTGAAATGGAAGACGTGATGGTTGACGCTCAGAGTGAGCTGGTCCTGTTCTTCAAGGCGCTGTCGGACGCCACCCGGCTGCGGATGGCCGGGCGGCTGGCGCAGGCGGATTGCACGGCCGAGGCGTTGGCCGAGTGGCTAGGTGAGAAGCCAGTGGTCGTGAAGCATCACCTGGGGCTGTTGTTGGCCGCGGGCCTGGTGGAGGCCGTGAGCGGCGCGAGCGGTCCCGCCTATCGGCTGCGGTTGGCCGGCGCGCGGGCCCTGGCCGGCCGGCTGCTCTCGCACCCGGTGACGGCAGTACCGGAGGGCGCCACGGCGGATGCGTTCGAGCACAAAGTGCTGCGCGAGTTTCTGACGCCCGAGGGCGCCGTGCGCGACCTGCCGGCGCAGGAAAAGAAGTTTCAGGTGGTGCTGCGCTATGTGTTGCAGGCGTTTGAGGCTGGCCCACGCTATAGCGAGAAGGAAGTCAACGCTCGCTTGCAGCGCTTCCACCCCGACAGCGCCACCCTGCGCCGCGCCCTGGTGGACCGCGGCTGGCTGGTGCGCCAGTCCGCCGGGCAGGCCTATTGGCGCGCCGAGGTCATTCCGGCTGCTTAAAGTCGTAGATGCCGTTGCGGATCGGCCAGCGGCGGCCGCATTGGACACAGTCCAGGCGGCCGCCGTTCTCGTTAAGCTGCTCACCGCCGCACACCGGGCAGCGGAAGAACTGGCCCGGCCCGGCCAGCGGGCTTTGGCCGCGGGCGCGGGCGCGCACAAATATGCTGGGCGAAAGCCGCGCCAGTTGGCCGGTGGGCTGCAGCAGCGTATCCAGCGCCACCAGCAGCCCGGTGGGCAGCGCGCGCTTGAGCAGGCCCAGGCGGAAATAGGACAGGGCGCGCACCTGCTCCGGCTCCAGCGCGCAGACGTGCAGCCAGCGCAGCATGGCGCCGGGATTGAAATCAAAGTTAAGCGTGGCGAACTCCAGCGGAGCCGGGTCGAACGGGTTCCAGGCCTGGCGGCGCAGCAGCCAGCGCAGGATGGCCTTCAGGTTTTGCTTGTTGGCGAATTCGAGGATGAAAACGCCCTCCGGCTGCAGCACCGCGCGCACCTGGCGCAGCGCGGCCGGCGCGTCGGCCATGTGGTGGATCACGCGGATCATGGTGGCGGCGTCAAACAGGCCGGGCACGAACGGCAGGGCATAGGCGTCGGCGGCCACATAGATGTAGCGCTGGCTGGCGCCCAGGCGCGCCTGGGCTTGCTCAAGCTGGGTGCGCGAATAGTCGAGCAGCACGATGCGCTCGAAGCCGTGGTAGCGCGGCGTGTTGCGCCCGGCGCCGGCGCCCAGCTCCAACAGCAGTTTGCCCTGGCGCGGCAGCATGGCGCGCAGGGCGTGCGCCTCGCTGCGGTCCTCGTAGCTGCGCTCGCCGGTGTCCCAAAAGGTTTGCTGGTAGTGCGAGCCTTCGTAGTCGCAGACGGGCGGGCGATCGGTCATCACTTGGAGCGGAACAGCTCCGCCCAGGACGAGGGCGTGGAGGCCAGCAGCGAATCGTATGGGCCGATCAGGTTGGCCAGGCCGGTGAAGGGCGCGTGCAGCTCGGTCTGGTTGAGCGGGATATCCACCGGCACCGTCAGGTTCACCGGCACGTTGAGCGCGATCGGCACATCCAGCACCACCGGCACCACCTTGCTGACGGGCACGGTCAGGTTCAGGTTGATATCCAGCGGCGTGCCGGCCGGCAGGACGATGTTGGTGGGCACCGGCAGACCGTTCAGGTAAACGGTGGTGTTGGGGATGGATGTGTCGTGATTGAGCGTGACCGTGGTGTTGGTCGATATCGGCAGATCGAACACCACCGGGATGGTGTCGTTGACGTGGATGGTGTCGTTGACATGGATGGTATCGGCCACGTGAATGGTGGTGACGATATGGGCCGCGTCCATTTCCACAAAGCTGTTGTGCAGGCCGCCCAGCAGCGGCTGGGCGATGGCGGCTTTGATCTGGAAGACCAGCAAGCCCAGGCCCAGCACGGCCACCACCAACACCAGGTTGATGGCAAACGAAAAGATGGTGGCGGCCTTCCAGAAGGCATCCGGCATCTTGCCCTGCCACATCCAGGGCGCGGGCCGGCCCTTCGCCGCGCCTGGAGCGTTTTTGGGCTCGGGCAGCGGCTCGTCGTCGTCGAAGACGGCGTCGCCCCTGATGTCGGCAGGAGCGCTGTCCCGGTTCAGGCTGTCTAGGCTTGTAGTGCGTTGAATGTGCGATACGTCGGTCATGCTCATCTCCGGCCGGAATTAGCTGGATAATAGCATCTCGACTCGCCCCTGGCAAACCGAATACTAACAAAACTTTGGCCACGAATGGCACAAAACCAAGGCATTGGCCACGAATTTCACGAATTTTCACGAAGGGAACGGCAAATGCGACCCTGTTAAGTTGGTACACTTCCAGCCCGGCACATGTTTTTTCGTGTAATTCGCGCGGAGCGATTCGTGGCTAAGGTCTAGCGGCTGTCATACCGCGAGTCGTCCAGTTGGCGGCGGAGTTTCTCTTCCGGTGACAGCTCAGGGGCGACCAGGGTGGCCTGGCCGGCTTGCATCTCGGCGACTTCGGCGGCCCGCAGTTGGTCCAGCGGCGCGCCGCGCACCAGGCTCCAGCGCCCGCAGTGCGGGCAGCGGTCCAGCCTGGCCAGGCCGGCGTTAAGCGCCCACCAGTGGCGGGCAAAGGGCCGGTCACACTTGGGGCAAATGGCGCCGCCCAGCATGCCGTAGCGGCGGGCCGTGCCCAGCGGCGTGGGCGACTTGCGGCTGCGGCGGATCTCGAGCACGCTGCTGACGCCCACGATCAGCCCAATGACCAGCAAGACGCCCAGCAGCGGCAGAATGATGCGGCCGGCCACCGCGAAGCCGGTCGCCGCCGAAACAAACTCAAAGCGGCGCGGGGCGGCGCTTAGCGCCCGGCCGCTGGTGGTTTGGCCCTGCGCGCTGAGCGTGTGCCAGCCCAGGCCGTAGGTGTTGGTGTTGAAGTTGACTTTGAACGGCGCGCTGGTCACGGTGCCCACCACCTGCTCGTCCACCTTGAACGTTACACTGGCCACATCGGCCGGGCCGATCGCCTCCAGGCTGAACGAGCCCTGGATCTGATCGCCGCCGCCATAGCCAAAGTTGCGCCGGACGAACAGCGTCAATTCATTGGTTTGCGCGAACGCTGGGACAGCCGTCGCTCCCAAAACGATCAGCATCGCCAGCCAGCGCATTGTCTGCTTCATGTTCTTCATTCGTTCTATCCGTTCTATCCGTTGACGATCTTTACTTCCACGATCTTTACTTCCACTTGGTCAAAATCGTCTCACGCTGAAACAGCCGCGTGCCCAGGATGGCCACACCGACGTCGATTAGGGCCAGGACGACGACGCCCACCAGCATAAAGGTCAGGTTGAGCACGATCAGGCCGGCGATTTGGCCGAAGAGCACCGCCAGCAGGGGGACGATGATCACGGCGCTGATCTGCTCGGCCACGCGCGGGTCGGTGACACGCGACGAGACCAGAATTGCAAAATTGACCGCCAGGATGGCGATCAGCGGGCCGATGACAAAGATGGCCACGAACCAGACGGGGTTGAGCAGCTGGCGCACCACGGCGCCGCTGGCCCCGAATAACGGCGCCAGCACAACGAAGATGATGAAGCCGGCCCAGGTGGCCAGCACGGCTGGGATGGTGGCCGCCAGTCCCTTGGCCAGCAGCAGCTCGCCGGTGCTGATGGGGCTGGCCAGCAGTGGCTCCAGGCTGCGGGTGGTCTTCTCGCCTACGATGCTGTAGGAGGCAATCGAGATCGGGATGATGAGCGGCATGATCATGAACAGGATCATGAACTCATTCAGGATGAAATATAGCAGGCAGTCGGCGCCAGCCAACCCGCCGCACATGGCCAGGAACTGCGGCGGCAGGTCGCCCGGGTTGCTGCC
>JAYTFQ010000062.1:0-5847 GCA_043734225.1 Anaerolineales bacterium
CGCTGCTGGTGTCGTCAACGGATGTGCCGGCGCTGGCCGAGGCGCTGGGGCGCGCCTACGGCGACAGCGCCCTGCGCGCCCAACTGATCCAGGCCGGCGCGGCCCGCGCCCGCCAGTTCAGTTGGCAGGCCTCGGCCCAGCAGTTGGTGAAGCTCTACCACCAATTGAGCTAGCCGCGCGCCCTTTCGCCTGTTAGCGTATATGGCCTATAATCTTGGTTAGAATCCAAATCGTAGGAGAATGCGCCGGATGAGCACACCGTTCGCAATTTACACCACGCGCGGCGATTGGGTGGCCACTCTGCTGGGCCGCTACCTCTTCGACCGTGAGGGGCACTGGATCGCCTGGCTCGATGCCGATAGCCAGGTGTTCTCGGTGCGCGGCGAATATGCCGGGTGGCTCGCGAAGGATTTTCGAGTCTTGTGCCGGCGTGACCGCCTGAGCGACGTTGAACGCCGCCAGTCGCCGCCCGCGCCGCCCAAGCCGGAACTACCGCTAAGCATGCCGCTGCCGCCCTTAACCGCCGACCTGACCTACGACACGGTCGACCTGTTTGAGGAGGCCCAGGATCTGCTCGATCCATTTGATATGGACCAGGTGCAGGATATTGACTGAATTGCCGCGCGCTCCCGGCAGCCCGGCCGCCCTTGCGCCCAGGCCGGTCGGCGCCTCACGCGTCACCCTGGCCCAGCTCATGGGTCCGCAAGACGCCAACCTGCACGGCAATGTGCACGGCGGCAACCTGATGAAGCTGATGGACGAGGCCGGCGGCTCGGCCGCCATGCGCCATGCCCGGCGCCCGGTGGTGACCGTGGCGGTGGACCAGATGCTCTTTCGCGAGCCGGTGCACCTGGGCGACCTGGTGACCCTGGTGGCCGAGCTAACCTATGTTGGCAGCACGTCAATAGAGGTGCGGTTGGAAGTCACCGCCCAGAACTTGTTTACCGGGCAGTCCACCCACACCAACACCGCCTATTTTGTGTATGTGGCCTTGGGTGATAACGGGCGGCCCACGCGGGTGCCGCCGCTAATGCTGGAAACACCCGATGAGCAGCGTCGCTGGCAAGCCGGCCAACAGCGTCAGGCGCGGCGCCTGGCCCAGCGCGACACCGGGGAGAGTATCTAACCCATGTCCGGACCCAACAGTCTCAGAGAGTTGGTCGACCAGGCCTCGGCCCGTCGCTTCCTGGATGTCGCCGCCTATGAGCCGCGCAGCCTGTCGGAGCCCATGCCCTTCCCGTTCATGGCGATTGTGGCCCAGCGAGAGATGAAACTGGCCTTGCTGCTGGCGCTGATTAACCCCGCCATCAGCGGGGTGCTGCTGGTGGGGCCGCGCGGCACCGCTAAGACCACCGCCGTGCGCAGCCTGTCGGACCTGCTGCCCTTCGTCAATCGCTCGCTGTGCCAGTATGGCTGCCTGCCCGAGGATATCGAAACCGGCGGCATGGATGCCGTCTGCCCCGATTGCGCCAAGAAATATGGCGAGGGCCAACCGCTAACCTACGCCGACCCGGTGCGACTGGTGGAGCTGCCGCTGCACTCGCGCCTGGAAGACGTGATCGGCGGCATCGACGAGCGCGCCGCCGCCAACAATCGCATGCAGATCCAGCGCGGCATCCTCAGCCAGGCCGATCGCAACCTGCTCTACATTGACGAAGTTAATCTCCTGCCCCCTGAGAATGTGGATGCAATTCTGGACGCGGCCGCTCAGGGCGTGTATACCGTGCGCCGCGGGCCGGTCGCGGCCACCTATCGCGCGCGCTTTGTGCTCATCGGCTCGCTCAACCCCGAAGAGGGCAAACTTCGGCCGCAAATCCTGGATCGCTTTGGCCTGCGGCTGATGATCCGCGGGCTCACCGACCCCGCCGAGCGGCTGGAAGCTTACCGACGCGTGCGCGCCTATCTCACCAGCCCGCCCTCTATGGCCGCCACCTATGCCGAACAAACGCTGGCCGCTCGGGCCGAGATCCAAACGGCGCGCGATTTGCTGCCCACGGTAAAGCTGGCGCCGGACGCTGAGCGCGCCGGCCTGACCCTGGTGCATCAGCTCGAGATCGATTCGCTGCGGGCCGAGATCACCCTGTTCGAAGCCGCTCGCGCGCTAGCCGCCGCCGATGGCCGCGACACCGCTGAGCTGAAAGATGTGCAGGAAGTGGCGCCCATGGCCCTGCGGCTGCGCCGCTCGCAATTTATGTTCGACTATTTCCACGGACAGGAAGCCGAAGAGCGCGGCATTCAGCGCCTGGTGGACGAGCTGTTGCCAGGCGCGCCCAAGCCGCCGGACCCCGGCCTCAAGCCGGCCCCGGCGCCCGCGCCCTGGAGCCCGCCGCGCTTCCCCACATAAAGGGTCCCATCCATGCGGCGCCGTCGAAGCATTCAACTCGTTGCGTTGGGTCTGGCCCTGGCCGGCTACTGGCTGCCCTGGCTCACCTATCCCGTGGCAGCCTTGCGCCTCAACGGCTACGAGCTGTCCGAATGGGTGACTTACTTGCCCAGTGTCCGCGACGGCTCGCTGGCGCTCGACCGGCTGGTGTTTCTACTGCCGCTCGGCTGCCTGGCGCTGCTGCTGGGCCTGGCGGCCACCTGGCAAGCGGCCCGGCCCATCCCCATACTCGCCGCAGCCGGCGCGCAGGTCAGTAGCACCCGCGCTGGTCCGAATGCCTTCTTACCAGCCGTCCAGGGCTGGCGGGGCTGGGGCTTGTTGGTGTTGAGCTTGGTGTGCCTCTTCACCGTCTTTCCGCCCTACCCGTACATCTTCACTGCCCTCGGCGATCCCGAATACCGGGCCCAGCTATTCGTAGCCAGCCTGGGCATCGTGCTGCTGATTTTGGCGCTGTATCTGCCCGCCGACCTGAAGGCGGCGCTGCAGATCTTGCTGTCGCTGCTGGGCGGCGGCCTGGGGCTGTGGAGCCTGTTGGTGCTGCGGCCGGTGGCCTCGGACCTGTTGGGCGCGCCCTGGGCCATCGGGCTGGGCTGGCTTATCATGCTGGCTGGCTTTGTGGTGCTGGCGCTCGGCGGGTTGCGGGAGCTGTTTGGGCCGCGGATATGACCGGCGGCTGCAACTTTTTCACGGCATGGCCGGTAATACTTGATACAGATGCCCGACTCGAGCGACCGCGCCCTGGTGCTGCATGTCCGCGGCGGCGATCCTGACGCATTTGGCGAGCTTGTGCAGCGCTATCAAACCTCGGTGTACAACGTCTGCTACCGGTTGCTGAGTGATACTGCCGCTGCCGAGGATCAGGCGCAGGAGGCCTTCATCCGCGCCTATCAACGGCTGGACCAGTTCGACGCCGACCGGCCGTTTGGGCCGTGGGTGCGGCGCGTGGCCGCCAATCTATGTTTGAACCGGCTGGCCGCGGCCCGCCCGCCGAGCCTGTCGTTTGACGATGAGCGCGATGCGCCCAGCCTGGAAATGGCGCCGGACCCGGCTGCCACACACGAACAAACCGAGACCGTGGCGGCCCTGCGCCAGGCCATCGCCGCGCTGCCGCCGCAGTACCGCGCCATCATCGAACTGCGCCATTTTCAAGACCTGAGTTATGCTGAGATTGCCGTCGAGTTGAAGTTGCCCGTGAGTGACGTGAAAAGCCATCTCTTTCGCGCGCGTAAGCTGCTGGCCACGCACGCCGCGTTGCGGCCCACCGAGCCGGATGCCCATGACTGATCGCCTGATCCCGCACCTTTCGGATGAGCAACTGAACGAGTACGTTGATGAGGCCCTGGCGCCCTCGGCGCGCAGCGCGGCCGCGGCGCACCTGGCAACTTGCCCGGACTGCGCCGCGCGCTTGTCGTCCCTGAGCCTGGTCTTCAGTGAGCTGGCCCAGCTTCCACCCGCGCCGCTGCGCCGCGACCTGCGCGCCGGAGTCATGGCGGCGGTGCGCGCCCAGCGCCCGACCGCGCTGCGGCCGCTCGCCGATCCGAAACGCCGGCCGGTCCAATTGGTCTTTGGGCTCCAGTTGCTGGCCGCCTTCGCGCTGCTGGCGTTTGCCTGGCCTTTCCTGGCGCCGCTGGCCGGCCTGCAACGCATTTTCGCGCCGGGCATTTTCGGCGGCCTGGCGGCCGAGCTGACCGGCGCGGGCCTGCCCTCGGCCAATTTGTGGCCCACCGTCCAGGGCTGGCTGGCGGGCCTTGGCACGCAGTCGGCCTTGCTGTTTGCCGTTGTCCCATCGCCGCTCGTCGTCGGCCTGGTCCTGTTGGCCGCCGGCCTGCTGTGGCTGCTAGGCAATGCGCTTCTGCTGCGGCCAAACGCAGCACCACGGTTGCGGAGACTTCTGTAATGGATCTGTTACGACTGAGCGCACTGTTGGTCTATGGCAGCCTGGCACTGGTGGCTTTCTTCGTGGTCCTGTTGGCGTTGTTTCCCCGTCGATTGGGACGCACGCAGGCCATTGCCGAGGCCATGCCGGTCCGCGCCTTTGTGGTCGGCCTGGTCAACCTCATCTTTGGTTCGGCCGTGGTGTTGGCGCTGCTGGCGCTGGGCCAATGGACGGGCATCCAGCTATTTGGGTTGCCGGCGCTGGCAGTGTTGGCGCTCATCGTGGTGGCGGTGGCCTTTGGCCTGGGCGGCCTCGTGCAGTTGATTGGTGTACGCCTGCTGCCCGAACAGCCCGGCCCGCGCCGCACCGCCGCCGCCTCGCTGGCCCTGAGCTGGGCCTGCACGCTGCCGTTCTTGGGCTGGTTTGGCCTGCTGCCCTTCGCCGCCGCGCTGGGCACCGGCGCCTTTATCCTGACCTTCTTCACGCAACCGCTGCCAGCCGCATGAGGGGGCTGCATGTTTTGGAAGCGTAAGCCGGCCGCGCCCAAGTCCCCGGCCGGCACTGGCGACCGCGAGCTCGATGCGGCGCGCGCGGCCCTGGCCGCGCGCCAGGAGCGCATCGCCCAGCTCGAGCTGGATTTGCTCAACTCGAACAACGAGCTGGCCGCCTTCAATGCTGAGATTGAGCAGCGCCTGGGCCCGCTCCAGCGCCGGCTGGAAACGCTAGAAGCGGAGCTAGTGGAGGCACGCCACACCGCCTCGCGCAAAGCCATGTGGGGCGACCGCGCCTCATCGCCCGATGTGCCCGAAGACGTGGTTCGCCAATACCAGCGTGTGTGGGGACGCGATCCCAACCCAGCCCCGGCCAAACCGGCCGCCTCGGCCGCGCCATCCGCTCCGGCCGAAGACGGCGAGCTCCGTACGCTATATCGCTCGCTGGCCAAGCGCTTTCACCCCGACCTGGCCGCCGACCCTAGCGAAAAACCCTGGCGCGAGGAGTTAATGGCCCGCGTCAACGCCGCTTACAGCGCGCAAGATTTGGCCGCGCTCCGCCAATTGGCCAACGAACGCCCGCAGCCTCCCCAACCCCCCGCCCCGCCCGCCCCCAAGACACGCGACCAGATTTTGGCCGAAATGCAGACCGAGATCGCACGCCTGGACGAGTTGGCCGTGGTGCTTGAGCACCAATTGGACGACCTGGCCAAGACCCCGTCCGTGCAGCTTAAGTTGGAAGCGCTGTGGGCCAAGCGCGCCGGCGGCGACCTGCTGGCCGACATGGGCCACCAACTCCAATCCGAAATCGCCCGCGCCGAAAAAGAATTGGCTTCACTCCGCGGATCACAATAATCTACGCTTGAATCATTGCCGTCCGTGGGATGCGCCGAGTGCCATGCTCGCCGCGCATCTCACGGACGCGTTCATCTTCCGTATTCATCCTCGATACACCGCCCTGCAACTTTCTACGCGGCACGCCTGTAACTCTTGGTAGAAAGGAAGAAAAAAACATGGCTGACATTTCTGCGGTCTTTGGTATCCTGCTGTCCCTTGGTCTCGTCTTCCCCGGCTTGCTCACCGCCTGGCGGCTGCTG
>JAYTFQ010000063.1:0-1932 GCA_043734225.1 Anaerolineales bacterium
GCGGGTTGGGGGTCGAGGCCGTGGCCGGCTGGGCCAAGGCGCAGGGGCTGGGCGCGCTGGATTTGCCGGTGGACTTCAGCGCGGCGGCCCAGGCCTGCAAAGCGCACGGCCTGCGGCTGGGGGCGGTGTGGGGCGCCAGCCAGGGCGAGTTGCTCAACCCGCACGAAGGCACGCGCGCCGAGGCGGTCCGGCGCCTGCTGGCCCAAATCCAGGCCATGCGGGCCGTGGGCGCCAGTGTGCTGTTTCTGTGCCTGGTGCCGGAGAATGCCAGCCAGCCCATCGCCGACTCGCTGGCCATCTATCGCGAAACCTTCCCCGCCATCGCCGCCGCCTGCGAGCAGGCCGGGGTGCGCGCCGTGTTTGAAGGCTGGCCGGGCCCGGCGCCGTTCTATCCCACCCTGGGCTGCACCCCGGAGACCTGGCGCGCCATGTTCGCCGCGGTGCCCTCGGCCGCACTGGGCCTGAACTACGATCCCTCGCACCTGGTGCGGCTGGGCATCGATTATCTGCGCGTGCTGGATGAGTTCCAGGCGCGCGTGTATCACTGCCACGGCAAGGACACCGCCCTGCTGGCCGAAGCGCAGTACCTCTATGGGCACGGCCGGCCGGCTTTGGATAAGCCGCCCAGCTTTTCCGAAGGCGCCTGGCGCTATTGCGTGCCGGGCGATGGCCGGGTGGATTGGAGCCAGGTGGCCTACCGGCTGGAGCAGGCCGGCTACAGCGGCTGCGTCAGCATCGAGCTGGAAGATGCCCGCTACTGGGGCACTGTGGAAAAGGAACAGGCCGGCCTGGCCAAGGCCCACCGCCACCTGGCGCGGCATTTCTAAACGAAGGAGACAATGTCTATGACTCTTCCCACGCGTATTTTGGGCCGCACCGGTGTCACCGTCTCGCAGTTGGGTTTTGGCGCCATGGAGGTGCGCGGCGACCGCATCTGGAATGGCCGGCCGTGCTCGGATGAGCAGGCCGCCGCCATCCTGAACGCGGTGCTGGATGCCGGCATCACGCTGATTGACACGGCCAATTGTTACGGCCTGAGCGAGCTGTATATGGGGCGGCACCTGGCCGCGCGCCGCGCCAGCTATTTTCTGGCCACCAAGTGCGGCTGCCAGATGCTGTACGCCAGCGACCACGACGAGACGCCGCACACGTGGACGCGCGACAACCTGCGCCGCAATATCGCCGATTCGCTGTTGAAGATGCGCGCCACGCAGTTGGATCTGGTGCAACTGCACAACCCGGATGTGCAGACTGTGGAGGGCGGCAAGCTGGTGGAGGCGCTGCAGGAGCTGAAGCAAGAGGGCGCGGTGCGCTTCATCGGCTGCTCGTCCACCTCGCCGCACCTGGCCACCTATATCAGTTGGGGGGTCTTCGACACCTTCCAAATCCCGTACTCGGCCCTGGAGCGGCGGCACGAAAACCTGATCACCCAGGCGGCCGAGGCCGGGGCCGGCATCCTCATCCGCGGCGGGGTGGCGCGCGGCGAGCCGGGCGATGGGCTGGGCGGCGCCGAGCGCTGGGCGATTTTTGAGAAAGCCGGGCTGGACGAGCTGCGCCAGCCGGGTGAGAGCCGCACGGCCTTCCTGCTGCGCTTTACGCTCAGCCATCCGCACTGCCACACCACCATCGTCGGCACGCTGCAGCCGGAGCACCTGGCCGAAAATGTGGCCATTGCCCAGCAGGGGCCGCTGCCGGCGGATGTCTATGAAGAAGCCAAGCGCCGGCTGGATGCCGCCGGCGAGCGACCAGAAGACGCCTGAGCAGGGCTCGCGCGCCGGCCATCCGGCCTAGCGGCGCGGTCGCGGTCAGGCTGGGCGCCTGGCTGCTCAGCGGCGCCCGGCTGTTGTTCCTGCCGCTGGTCAAGCGCCAGGCCAGCTGCAAACCGCCTGGCAGAATTGGATGCAGCGGCCCGACGCCCCTTGGGGCGTCGGG
>JAYTFQ010000064.1:0-4877 GCA_043734225.1 Anaerolineales bacterium
GGCGCTTCCGGCGGTATAATGACCGAAACGGGCCAAAAGGCCCGCGAATACGCGGGTGTCGCCAAGTGGTAAGGCAGAAGCCTTCCAAGCTTCCATTCGTGGGTTCGAGTCCCATCACCCGCTCCACGTCTAGAAGCCTCATCTAACGGCGTACAGTTCCTCTCCCAAAAAGGGGGAGGAACTGTACGCCGTTGGCGTTCACGTATAAAAGCCACGTCACCCCCTCCGCGTCTAAAAGCCTTGTTCCTGGCATTTTGGCGTAATGACAGCATTAGGTCTGGAAATACCAGACAATGGACGTTGGTGCGACCGGAGGTTTAGACTGATGACGACTAAAAGCCTGAGCGCTTATCAAATGAAGAAACGCAACCAAACGCCCCTCGACCTGCTCATAAGCGAATATTTGTCGGACATGCAGCTGCGCAACCTGTCGTCGTTGACGGTCAAGGTCAATGGCAACATGCTGCGAGCTTTCCTGCGCAAGTTGGCCGGCGAGCGGGATACGCTGCGTTTGTCGGAGGTGACGCCGGACCTGGCCCGTGCGTATATCGCGGGCCGCCAGCAGCAGCAGACGATTTACCAGGGGCACCCGGTGCACCCAGAGCTGGCGCGGCGCCTGTCGCCGCACACCATCCACCGCGAGGTGCGCGTCCTGCGGGCGTTCGGCTCCTGGCTGGTGGAACAGGACCTGGACAATCCGTTCGGCGGGCTCAAGCTGCCGAAGCTGCCCAATCAGCTGATCGAGATCCTGGACACTGAAGAGATTGCCAAGCTGTTTTCTATCTACAACGACGGCACGCAGATTGGCGTGCGCTGGCAAGCCATGTTTGCCTTCGCGCTCGACACGGGCGTCCGGATTGCCGAGCTGATTGGACTGCAGGCCAATGACCTGGACCTGGACCACTTTCGGGCAAAGGTCTGGGGCAAGGGCGCCAAGGAACGGTATATCTTCTTCGGCAACCGCACGCAGCGCTATCTGGTGCGCTACGCCAACCTGTATCGCCAGCCGGATTGCCCGGCTTTCTTCCAATCGCTGGAGGGCGTCGCGCTCACGCCTGAGAGCGCCCAGCGGATCATCTTTCACGCGCGCAAGAACGCCGGGGTCACGCGCGTCCACTGGCACCTCTTGCGGCACACCTTTGCCACGCAGTACATCATCAACGGCTGCAACGTGATTGAGCTCCAGGAGCTGCTGGGGCACACCAGCCTGGAGATGGTGCGCCACTACACCCACCTGGCGCACCATCTCTCGCAGGCCACGGTGGAGGTCAAGCGCCGGAGCCCGCTGGATAACCTGGAACGGCGCGGCCTGAAACTGGACCGGGCTGCTGCAGCGGCAGATGACCCGCGCGAGCCAGTAGCGCGTCGGTTTGATCCAGATCCAAACCCAAGACGAGGGCGAGGCGCCAGGTGAAGTCGCATCGACGAGCAACGCGACTTGGCTGGGCCGTGCTGCCTGGCCAGTTCAGGCATACGCTTGGCTGGCGGCTTGCACCTCAGCACCGGCGTGTGGCCAGCGACGCTGAGCATCCGGCCCACGGTCGCGAGCATCAGCGCCATGCAGCTGACCAAATAGGTGCACGCCCCGGCTTGACGGGTTACCGCGCCTATGTTACAAAATGTCGGTAGAAGAAACTATATGCCGACGAAAAGTAACACCCCACCGGCTGCGCGTACCGGTTCCTTGGCTGGCCAGGTCTTGAGCCTGGCAGGCCGCCAGGGCCTGCTACGGCCGCGCGACCTGCGCGCGCAGGGCATTCCTCGGGAGTACCTGCGCCGCCTGACCCGGCGCGGCGAACTGGAGCGCGTCGGGCGCGGACTTTATCGCCTGCCGGAGGCGCAGTGGGGCGAATATCAAACCCTGGCCCAGGTCGCCAAACGGATTCCAGATAGCGTCGTCTGCCTGCTTTCGGCGCTGCGGTTTCACAACCTGACCACCCAGGCGCCGCGCGAAGTCTGGATTGCGCTCGACAACAAGGCGCGCCGCCCGCAGGCCACGGATCTGCCCATTCGCGTGGTGCGGTTTTCTGGCCCAGCGCTGGCACAAGGCCAGCGCACACACCGGTTGGATGGCGTGCCCGTGCGGATTACGACACCAGCCAAGACGGTGGCTGATTGCTTCAAGTATCGCAACAAGATCGGTCTGGACGTGGCTTTGGAGGCGCTGCGCGAGGGTTGGCGCGAACGGCGCTTCACCCAGGACGAACTGTGGCAGATGGCCAGCGTTTGTCGAGTGACCAACGTCATGCGGCCGTACTTGGAAGCCATCGTATGACCCGGCGCGAACCGAAGGACCTATCAGCTTCAATCCGCCAGCGGCTGCTCACCTGGAGCCAGCACGAGCAACTCGATTTTCAGTATGTGCTTACCCGGTATGGCATTGAACGCTTGCTGTACCGGCTCAGCTGCTCCGCGTATCGCGAGCGCTTCATCCTTAAAGGCGCCATGCTGTATGTGGCTTGGGAGGGCTGGTCGCCTCGGCAGACACGCGATGTTGACCTGCTGGGCCGTGGCAATCCCAATCTATTCGACTGGCCGACGATCATTACCGACATCTGCCGGCTCGAGGTGGCCCCGGACGGTCTGATCTTTGACCCAGAGACACTGCAAGTCGCCGACATTCGCGATGATCAAGCTTACGGCGGACAGCGCCTACGCTTGCGGGCAGCTTTGGGGGTGGCGCGAATTGACATTCAGATGGATGTGGGTTTCGGGGATTCGGTGTTCCCGCGGCCCGAACAACTGGTGTTCCCTGTTCTGTTGGATCTGCCGGCCCCGACCCTCCTGGCCTACCCGCGCGAAACAGTCGTGGCTGAGAAACTGCATGCAATGGTTAGCCTTGGCCTGGCCAACAGCCGCATGAAGGACTTCTATGATCTGTGGCTACTCGCGCGCCAATTTGCCTTTACGGGGACTCGCCTGGCGGGCGCTATCCGCGCCACGTTTGAACGCCGGCAGACCGAGCTGCCAACGGTAGCGCCAGTCGCGCTCACTGCGTCCTTCTATGCTGAGCCAAACAAAGCTGTGCAATGGCAAGCGTTCCTGAGACGTAACCAATTTGATCGAGACATGACGTTGAGCCAGATTGCTCAGGTCTTGGAGACCTTCCTGATGCCGCCAACTCTGGCGGCCGGTCGGGCTGAAACGTTCACCGCGCACTGGCTACCGGGCGGGCCATGGCGGACCGGTTGAAACAGTGCATCCTCAGCGGCGGCAATTTGTTTGTGCTCCAGGAATTCCTGGGCACACCAGCCTGGGGATGGTGCGCCACGATACGCACCTGACGCGCTACCTGTCGCCGGCCACGGTCGAGATCAAACGCCAGAGCCTGCTGGATAACTTGGCGCGGTGGGACGTGAAACTGGCACTGTCTGAAGTGGCAGGTGGCCCGCGAGGGCGAGCAGTTCGTCTGTCTGATCCAGATCCAGCCCCAAGGCGAGCGAGAGGCGCCAGATGAAATCGCGGCTGGGCTTGCGCTTGCCCTGGCACAGCGGCCAGAGATAGCCGGGGTTGGACCCGCAGCGCGCCGCGAGCTGCTCGTAGCTGAGGCCGGACTGCTTGCGCAAGAGTTCGAGTTGCTGATGGAAGGGCATAGTAGGCTCCACAGGTCGGGGTGTCGGCATCATCGCCGAACACCCCGACCCTACCACGCCCGATGTCCCGCTGTCACTAGCCCGACGTCCCGAGCTTGTCCCGATCGTGCCGCAAGGGGACGATCTGCGGTCCGAAGGCCTTACGGAGCTGCGTCAGTCGGTTGCGGACGGTTTTCGGAGCCTGGCTCAACTGCTGGCCGATCTCTTTGTGGCTGTGGCCCGCCCACCACAGTTTCACCGCCTGGCGGTCCCACAAATGCTCCGGCAGCCGCTGCCAGGGTTCTTCCAATTGGTTTTGCTGGCGGCGGACGGCTACGGCCGCTTTGGCGGACGTGTCCGGCTCCGCGCGCCAGTTCTGCCGGCACCAGGCCAGGAAGTCCCCAACAAAGGACTCGACCTCTGGAAAGACATACGCCTCACACTGGGCCAGGGTCGCCATGACGGGATAGCGGCCGGACATTCGGGACAACTCCAGGCTCAGCGTCAGGTCGGAGATCCATTGGCAGGGTCGCGACTGTCCCGGCAAGTGCAACTGGACGTCCCAGGCCTGCCGCCGCCAGTGCCCCGCTGGGCGGTTGGGCTGAACACTTTTCGTATGGTTTTCGGACGCTGGTGCGGACCGTTCCGAGAAACGCACCGCGGTAATCGCAGCCGGATGGTATTGCTCCGCGAACTCAACCAGACCGTGGGCGAAGTGCGCCGGGTCGGTCTTCAAACGAATGTGGCCCAAAGATTGTTCCTGGCGGCGGGGTTGTTGTACCCACAGCGCCTCGGTCGGGCTGGGCCATTCCGCCAGGATCGCGTTGACCAACTGAACCAGGTAGGCCTGGGCGTTGGTCGCATCGGCATCGAGTTCCACCTGTAGGCGGTCGCCGGCACCGATCGGGGTCACGGCCACTTTTAGCGGGTGCAGAAGCGGATAGGCGTAGCCCGCCTGATCGCGGATGACACCATCCACCGACGCGCGCAGCGGCAAGGCTGGGTCCGGGGGCTCGATAACCATATTGTCGAAGTGCGCCGAACCGCACACCACTGGGAACTGGACGGCTGATTTCAATCTCACGTAATCCACCAGCCACTTGAGAAAGGCCATGTCTCTGGCCTCGACCACGGTCCCCATCCGCCAGCGGTGGGTCGCTTCACTAGCCATGAATTGGACGCTCATACCCGCTTTCCTTCATTACAATTCACTACCGACGAAGTCGGGACATCGGGATATTGCCGTCGGGATACCTGATCATGTATCGTCATCGTAACAAAGCGTCCGCTATCGAGGATGACATG
>JAYTFQ010000065.1:0-4225 GCA_043734225.1 Anaerolineales bacterium
CAAGACGGCCACCAGTGAAGCCATGATCTACATCGCCAGTATTCGCATGCTCACCAAACGCTTGGCGGCTCATCGGTAGTTTGAAGACACTCTCTTAGCGGCTTGAGGAGCGGCGTTTGAACGCAAATATTGTGCTGCTGCCCGGGGATGGCATCGGGCCAGAGGTCGTCGGTGAGGCGGTGCGCGTGCTGGACGCGGTCGCGGCCCAATTTGGGCATCAATTCCAGTTTTCCGAACGTCTCATGGGCGGCTGCTCCATCGATCGCTTCGGCGTGGCCCTCACCGACGAGGTGCTGGCCGATTGCCAGGCTTCCAGCGCGGTGCTGCTGGGCGCGGTGGGCGGCCCCAAGTGGGACAACCCGGCCGCCAAAGTGCGGCCGGAGCAGGGCCTGCTGGCGCTGCGCAAGGGCCTGGGCGTGTATGCCAACCTGCGCCCGGTGCGCGTACATCCCAGCCTGGTAGATGTGTCGCCGCTCAAGCCGGAGCGACTGGCTGGTGTGGACATCCTGGTTATCCGCGAGCTTACTGGCGGCCTTTACTTCGGGCAGCCCAAAGGCCGGCAGATGGTTGACGGTCATGAGCACGCCGTTGATACGCTTGAATATCACGACTACGAAGTCCGCCGGGTTGTGGATCTGGCTTTTCAGCTCGCGGCGGCGCGCCGCGGCAAGGTCACCTCGGTGGACAAGGCCAACGTGCTGGAGTCGTCGCGCATGTGGCGCCAGGTGGCCAGCGCCGTGGCGGCCGAGCATCCCGGCGTCAGCCTCGAACACATGCTGGTCGATACGGCCGCCATGCGGCTCATCAGCAGCCCGGCCAGCTTCGACGTGCTGGTCACCGAGAACATGTTTGGCGACATTCTGACCGACGAAGCCTCGGTGCTGGCCGGCTCCATGGGCCTGCTGCCGTCAGCCTCGCTGGGCAACAGCGGCCCCGGGTTGTTCGAGCCAATTCACGGCTCGGCGCCCGATATCGCCGGCCAGGGCATCGCCAATCCGTTGGGAACCATCCTCAGCGCGGCGCTGTTGCTGCGCCACTCGCTGGGGTTGCTGCCCGAAGCCGCCGCGGTCGAGGCCGCGGTGGACGCGGTGCTGGCGGGCGGGGCCCGCAGCGCCGATTTGGGCGGGAAGCTAGGCAGCCGGGAGATGACCGCCGCGGTTCTGGGCCAATTGGCCGCGGTTGCCGGCGCGCCGGCGTGATCTTGCGTTTTGACTAGAATTGGCCGCACGCGAACCAAATAGGGATGGAGGCACACATGGGCATGGAGTCGAAATACATTTGGATGAACGGCAAGCTGGTGGAGTTTGAGAAGGCCACCATCCACTTCCTCACGCCGGCGCTGCACTACGGCGCGGGTGTCTTTGAAGGCCTGCGCTGTTACGCCACCGATAGCGGCCGCGCCGTTTTCCGCCCCAAGGAGCACCTGGAGCGGCTGTTAGATTCGGCCCGCGTTTTCGGCTTTCGCGAGTTGCCTTACACCGTCGCGGAGTTGAATGACGGCATTCGGCAGGTGGTGCTGGCTAACGACTTCAACGAATGCTACATTCGCCCGCTGCTGTATCTCACCGACGGCGGCTGGAACCTGACCGTGGACGCCGGCCGGGCCAGCGTGGGCATTGCCGTGTGGGAATGGAACAACTATCTGGGCGCCGAGGCGCTGGAGAAGGGCATCCGCGCCAACATCGCCTCCTTCACCCGCCACCACCCGAATGTGACCATGACCAAGGCTAAGGTCACCGGCAACTACGCCAACAGCTTCCTGGCCAAGACCGAATCGATGCGCCTGGGTTTCGACGAAGCCATCATGCTCGATGCGCAGGGCTATGTGGCCGAATGCACCGGCGAGAACATTTTCGTGGTGCGCGGCGGCAAGATTTACACGCCGCCCTCGTCCGCCATTCTGGAAGGCATCACGCGCGATTCGCTTATCACCATTGCCCAGGATCTGGGCTATGAAGTGGTCGAGACCATGCTTTCGCGCGATCACCTGTACATCGCCGACGAAGTCTTCGTCTCTGGCACGGCCTCCGAGTGCGTGGCTCTGCGCGAGATCGACTTCCGCACCATCGGCACCGGCAAAATGGGCCCGGTCACACGCGCCGTGCAGCAGGCTTACCAGGCCGCCATCCACGGCCGGCACCCGCGCTCGTCCGAGTGGCTCGATTATCTCGAGACACCGGCAGCGCTTAACGTGCCTGTTTCTGCCACCGCGGACGCCGGCTAAGGAACGGCGCGCCGGCCCAGCTGCTGGCGCCCGCCACACATGCGTATTGCCATTCAAGGTGAGCGCGGCGCCTATTCGGAGGCGGCCGCGCTGGAGCATTTCGGCCCCGACACCGCAGTGGTGCCGTGCGAGACCTTCGACCAGGCCTTCGACGCGGTTGAGAGCGGAGCGGCCGAGGCCGGCCTGTTGCCCATCGAAAACTCGCTGGCCGGCAGCATCCACCGCAACTACGATTTGCTGCTGCAGCGCCAGTTGTGGATTTTCGGCGAGCACTACCTGCGGGTGCGCCACTGCCTGATCGGTCTGCCCGGCGTGGCCAAGTCCGAAATCCGCAAGGTCATCAGTCATCCGCAGGCTCTGGCCCAATGCGAGCACTATCTGCGCGCCTTGCCTGGTGTGACCAGCGCCGTGGTCTATGACACCGCCGGCAGCGTCAAGATGGTGCGCGAGCAGGGCGATCGGACCGTGGCCGCCGTCGCCTCGCGCCGCGCCGCCGAATTCTACGGCATGGACATCCTGGATGAAGGCATCGAGGACGACACCGCCAACTTCACTCGCTTCCTGGCCCTGGCGCGCGTAGCCGTGCCTGCCGCGGGCGATGCCAAGACCTCCATCGTGTTTGCCATGCGCAACCTGCCCGGCGCGCTGTTTAAAGCCATGAGCGCCTTCGCCCTGCGCGACATCGATCTGACCAAGATCGAATCGCGCCCGCTGGTGGGCAAGCCCTGGGAGTATCTGTTTTACATCGACCTGGCCGGCTCGACCCAGGACCAGAACGTCACCCGCGCCCTGGCCAACCTGGGCGAGTTTACTTCCCTGCTGCGCGTGCTGGGCTCCTATCCCCGCCACCGGCTCTAGTATTGTGTCAACCCAAAAGCCTGACGGTCGCCCTGAGTGGTCACGCCGCGTTCGGCATGTTTCGACGCAAGAAACTCAGCTTGCGTTGGCTGTCTACCCTGAGCGCGAATGTGCTGCCCCGGAGCTCACATCTTGCTCGCGCGCGAAGGGCCTCGCCTGGCTATGAACAACTATTTGAATGGACAGAGTAATAGCGCCCTATGACACCCACGTTTCGGCGCGGCACGCGGGAAGATTCCTTCGCGGTCTACACCGTCTTCGCGCGCGCCTTGGATGACTTCACTCGCCGCAACAACTTCCGCACCGATGAGCCGGCCGGAAAGGCCGACCTCTATGCCGGGTGGCCGCGCCGGCAGCCCTTGTGGGAGCATCTGGCACGCACCGCGGATGAGTTTTGGATTGCCGAAGAGGCCGGTGTCGCCATCGGCTACGCTCGCTCCATCCTGCGCGATCACTCGCGTGAGCTGACCGAGTTCTTTGTTTTGCCCGCCAACCAGTCGGCCGGAGTGGGGCGCGAGTTGCTGGCCCGCGCCTTTCCGGCCGGCGCCGCCCATCGCAGCATCATCGCCACCTCCGACGCGCGCGCCCAGGGCCGCTACCTGCGCGCCGGCGTCTATTCCCGCTTCCCCATTTACTACTTCGGCCGCGCGCCTGAAGCGGTCCAGGCGCCATCCGATCTGACCCTGGAGCCGTTCAGCCAGGCCGAGCCGGTTTTGGCCGCGCTGCGGACCGTCGATCAGGCGGTCCTGGGCTACACCCGCGATGTCGATCATCTCTGGCTGGCGCAAACGCGCCAGGGTTTCGTGTATCGCCGCGGCGCAAACGTCGTGGGCTATGGCTACGTCGGCGTCGCCAACGGTCCATTTGCCCTGCTCGATGCCGCCGATTACCCGGCCGTCCTGGCCCATGCCGAAACTCAGGCCGCCGACCGCGGTGACAGCGAGACAGGCTTTGAAACGCCGCTCATCAACCGGCACGCCGTGGATTATCTGTTGCGGCGCGGCTTTCGGATGGATAGTTTCTTCGCCTTCTACATGTGTGATCACCCGCTTGGCCAGCTTGAAAACTACGTTGTCACCGGCCCACCTTTTTTTATGTAGTTGATGTATCAGCTCAGCCTGTCAAACAATACCGGCCGAATTT
>JAYTFQ010000066.1:0-2125 GCA_043734225.1 Anaerolineales bacterium
GACCGCAATTGACGCAGATGGCGGCGATGGGGCTGCCGCCAATCGCGCCTGCAAGGCGCTCCTACAATTAACAGCCGGGCCGGTATCATGTAGGAGCGCACCTGCCCCCAGCCGTTTTGGGGGTTGCAGGCGCGATCCCGCTGGGTGCTTGAGGCGCTTTGGGCATGAATCAAGCCCGACCGCATTTGAGTTAACGACCATGCCCCCGAACTGAAATGCTCCCACACCCCCATACCGCCATACCCACCCCGCCTCCGCTTGCCCTCCTCACGCCCCACGGCTAGAATCCCGTCTGGAACGCAGTCGTCGCGTAGTCGCTGGCAAGCGCCGAAAGGATTGAGCCATGGCCGTGGAAGCCCAAGTGTGTCCCCAGTGCGGGGCGGCGGTGCAGTTTGCCCCCGGGCAGACCGAAGTGATCTGCGGTCATTGCGGCACCACGGTGGCCAAGACCGCCGCTCCCGGCGCCGCCACGGTTGAAAAAGAGCTGGCCGATGAGGTGCTCATCCAGGCCATGGTCGCGCGCGAACACAAGCTGCACGCCCACGGCCGGCCCGCCGCCGCCAAGATCGTCAGCACGCAGGTGAAGAATATCTTCCGCAACACCCTCGGCGGCCGCTCGGTGGTGATCGTGTTTGCGCTTGAGGTTCAGCCCGATGGCGAACCTGCCTTTACCGCCGAAGCCCAGGCGCTGGTTGGCCTGGTCGCCGTCGAAAAATACAAGCCGGGCATCCTGCTCAACGTGAAATTCGACCCGCAGGACAACAGCCAGGTGGCCATCGACGGCCGGCGCGGCTCGGATGGCAACACCGTCAAAAGCCCTGAGCAGCATCGCGAGGACCGGGCCAAAAAGCGCGAGGCTAAGGAACAAGCTCAACTGACGGCCAAACAGGCCGCGCCGGCCGCAACCGCCGCCGCGCCGCTGGCCCCGGCCTGGAGCCAACCGGCCAGCGCGGGCGGGTCGCCTGTGGCCGTGCCGGCGGAATTCGAGGCGGTGACAGACCTGGGACAGCCGGCCTCGGTGCACACGCATCAGGCCATCCGGCTGCTCTCAAACTTCGGCACCCCGCGCGCCAACGTCCTGGTGCGCTATCACGACGGCCTGGCCTACCGCGCCCACGGCGCCGAAATCCACACCTGGCGCTGGGAGCAACTGGCCGCCATTCAATCGAACGTGACGGTTCACACCAGCGCGCATTCCGATGTGCGCGACACGACGCATGAGTACACCGTGACCACCGCCGGCGGCGCGGCCTTCATCCTGGACGATGTGCTGACGGATATCGAGCCGCTGATCACGGCGGTCAAGCGCGCCGTGTACGCGCGGCTGGCGCCGCCGCTGGTGCAGCGCTACCAGGCCGGCGAGGCGCTGGCCTTTGGCCCGGTGAGCGTGCAGCGCGAGCACGGCCTGCAGCTCGACGGCCAAAGCTACGCCTGGGCCGCCATCCAGGACATCCAGGTGCATGATGGCCGGCTGAAGCTGACCCTGCGCGCCGGCCAGAAGCACGAAGCGCATGTCTCGGCCATCCCCAACGTCGAGCTGCTGTGCCAGCTGATCGGCGTCAAGCTGGACTCGGAATTTGGCCTGGGGCATTGGGTTTGACACTGCGGCCAACCGGCCTAGAATTCATCCCCCCTAAGCCAGGGGGCGCGCCGAGGGTTGGCGCTGTGGTATTTTGCCGGCACGACACAGGAGCGCGACCATGACAAGCTATCCCAAGCTATCCGCCGCTGACGTCAAGCAGTGGGACGACGACTACAAGCAACTGCGCGGGCAGTTGGCCCAAGAGCAGGATTTGCAACAGAAGGAAAAGCTGGAAGGCGAGCTGCAGGCGCTGGCGGTGAAGATCGAGGAGCGGCTGACCAAGGACATCCAGGCCGTGCGCCGCTATTCCAAAACCCGGCATCACAATGTGGACAGCTTCGTCAACGAGGCCCAGGCCGAGCTGAAGCTGGCGAAGGACAAAGCCGCCGAGTTCAAAAAGAAACCGGGCAAGGCCGGCCTGCCGCCGCAGGTGAAGGATTCGATCGAGAAAATCACCGACATCGAAAAGGCCTTCCAGGCGGATGGGCTGGCATATGGCGACGCCTGGTTCGATTATCGCGGCTCGCCGGTGCGCGAGGCGCC
>JAYTFQ010000067.1:0-2522 GCA_043734225.1 Anaerolineales bacterium
CGTTTTTTGAATATGTTCTTCTCATACGCCAGACTCTCGCGCACACTGATGCGCGTCGCGCGCCGCGCCGGCAGCCAACTCGACAGCAGCGACAGCGTGACGACAATGCCCAGCCAGATCCACAAACCAGTGGGCGAGTAGTGATAGACCGCCGGAAAGTTAATAACTTTGCCCAGCGCCTCGACAAAATAGCGGCCGGCCGCCAGGCTGATGGGCACCGCCAGCGCCCAACTGAGCAAGCCCAGCAGCAGGCCCTCGCCCACGAAGATATAGCTCACGTCAGCCGACGAGGCGCCCACCGCGCGCATGACGCCGATCTCGCGCCGGCGTTCGAGCACGTTTATCGACAGGGTGCCCGAGAGCCCAAAGCTACCCACCACCGCGATGAGAAAGGTCATGATCAGCAGCAGGGTGGTCAGGATGCTGAACTGGGCATTGGCCTGGTTGAAGCTCTTAATGGCGGTGTTGCTGAAGCCCAGGCCGATGTGCTGCTGCTGGAAATAATCGCGGAAGTCCTGCTCCATGGCCGTCTGCGCTTGCAAAGTCTCCACCGTGCCGCGGATCTCGGCCACCGTGGCCCGGCCCACCTGGTTCGTCTCGGTGTTCAGCACATCGCGATAGAGATAGGCCGTGTTTTGTCCCCTGCCGGCCAGGTCGAAGATCAGACCGACGACGACCCAGGTGGACTTGCCCGCATCGCCCAGGTCCAGCACAATCTGGCCGCCCAGTCCCAGGCCCATATCGCCGGCCAGTTTCTGGTTGAGCAGCAGGGCATGGCTGTCGGCCGGCACCAGGGTGCGCCCGGCCGTCAGCACGGGGGTAAAGAGCTGCGTGTCCGACGGGATGGCGCGGATGGCAATACCGTAATCGCTGCCCAAACCGCTGGCGCCGAGCGCATGCGCCTTGCCGCCGGTGAACTCCCACATCTCCACCCGCGCTACGCCGGGGCGCGCCGCGATCATCGGCTCGATCTTGTCGATGCGCTGCGGCTCGCTGAAGCCAATGGCCACGTCGTAGCCAAAGCCGCGAAAGATTTGCAGGATAGTTTCGTTGAAGGAGTAGTGCGTGCTGAGGACCATCATAAAGATGGCGCCGGCGGCCACTAGCGTGACCTGGGTGAGGACCACTCGCCCCGGCCGCCGGAAGGTGTTGCGCAGGGCCAGCAGCGTCATGCGCGGCAGGCGGCGCAGGCTGCTGATTAAGCGGTCGATCAGCCGGCCGCCATAGCCGCCCTGGCCAATGCCATTGGTGTTGAGCGCCTCGCGCACCGAGACGCCGACGCCTTGCAGCACGGGATAGAACCCGGCCAGCAGCGGCGTGAGCATGCCGGCGCCCAACTGGTACATCAGCGAAGCCCGCAGCACCTCAAACGGCGGCGTGGGCACATTCAGAATGCCGAGAATCCAGCCGGCCAGGGCATTGGCGCCCAGCGCCCCCAGCGGCACGGCCAGGGCCAGGCTGAGCAGGCCATAGACGGCCACGCCCGAGAGGTAGATGGTGGCGATGCTGGGCGACAGCGCGCCGATGGTCTTCATGATGCCGATCTGCGGTATCTGCTGAGCAATCACGGCGTTGATGGTGTTGATGACCAGGATAGTGCTCAGGCCCAGCGACAGCACCGCCATCACCACCAGCACCAGCGCCACGCCATCCATGATGTCCTGCACGGGGTGGCGCTGCGGGTCTTGATACTGGATCGAGCCGACGGTCACCCCTAGCTTTTTCAGGCGCTGTTCGGCCGCGTCGCCCACTTGCCGCGCGACGGGTTTGCTGTAACTGGGGATGCCCAGCTTGAGCACGGTAAAATTGCTGGTGCCGCCCAGCAGCAGCATCTGGTCGCGCGTGGCGTAGAAGCTGGGCTGAGCGCCAAACGGCGGCGGGAACTGGCCCGGATCGCGAACCGTGCCGACAATGGTCACCGGTTTGGCGCGGTTGTTGACCTCGAAGTAGATGGTGCCGCCCACGGCTGGAATGCCATACGGCGCGGCCTGGTCCCACTCCACCGCCACGCCGCCGCTGCGCGGCCAAACGCCCTGGCGCAAGGTCACCAGGTCAAAACGCTGGTGCTGGTAATCGCGCAGGGCGGTCAGGCTGGCAGACTGCCAGGGCGCGTCCAGCTTGGTCTTGTAGCGCAGGCCCAGGCTGCTCACACCCTCGGCATCGGTCACGCCCGGCAGGCGGGCCAGGCTCTTGACCGTGGCATCGTTGATGGCGCCGCGCAAGGACAGGATGACGTTGGAGGGCTGGCTGGCCTCCTGCGACTGGACCATCTGGCGGATGATCAAGGTGTTGCTGGCCGTGATCATGCCAACGGCCAGCACGCCCACGCCAATGCTCAGAACGACGAGCAGCGTGCGGCCTTTGTTGTTCCACAGATCGCGCCAGACCTTGCGAAAGGCTATTCCCATTTTCAGTGACCACGTATGAGGTATGAAATCGTCATACTTCGTAACCACCCAGTCAGGCGCCGCCGTTCAAGGCGAACAAAGAAATCAAAGGGGTTGGGGCCGAATTGGATGCCG
>JAYTFQ010000068.1:0-6223 GCA_043734225.1 Anaerolineales bacterium
GACCTTCCTCGGTTGAATTGGGCGGTGATACCCCAAATCTACCGAAGAAGGTCATTTGCTTCAACTCCCCCCTGGCCCGACTTTAAGAAAGCCCTGATTCTCTGTCCAGGGCTTTCTTAAGGTCCGGTGTGTCATTGCACCGGCTGTGCCTGGCGATTGAAACCGCGCCTACGAACGGCACGACCCGCAACTGAGTTGCGGCAGGTGAGCCCGGCTCCGCGGTCTGGTTATGGTCAAATCGAGCCGACGCAGGTCGGCTCACTTGCCGCACCTTATGTGTGGGTTGTGCCTTTCGCGGCCTTAGCGCGGCCGCGGCTTCAGCCGCCTGACGCGACTTTAAGAAAGCATTGATTCTCTGTCCTTGCAGGCATCGAGCACCACCCAGACACCGGCCATCCGATTAATCCCGTCCAGCCACTAGCCAGGCCGCGCATCCTGCGTCTGCATCATGCTCGCGGCGAAGCCCCGGGCAAGGGTGGGGTCCTCCTCAAGCCCAAATGTCTGCCATCCAGGTGGCGAGTTGATGCCCGTCCACTTATGCAAACGGGTGGTGTTGGGTCTAGGCAAATGCCGAAGTCGGCGCTCTGCGTGGCAATCTGGCCGAGCGCGCGAGGGTGTGCCGTATGCGGATCGTGCTGGCGTCGGTATGGGTCAAGTTTCAAGAAGCAACTGGCGCTCCACCACGGCATTCTTACACCGTCCACGACCCGGCGCCCATGCCCTGCCGTTCGATGTTCCCTTCCACGCGCTCTTTGCGATAGACAAGCTCGCCGGCCAGAACCAGGCCATCATATTCTGCCTTCGTCAGCTCAATCGGCTGCCCTTGCTGCAATTGACGCAGCTTGGGCAGCAAGGTCGCTAACGGCGCCGCATTCACGCCGCGCTTCAGGGCGGCCAGATGAATAGTCAGCAGATCGTGTACGGCGTGCGCGGTACTATCTTTCGGCGCGATTCTGTAGCTCGTGTCCCCTGTCGCTGTGTCGGGTTTCTTAACCTCACGCGTCAGGTCATAAAAGGTGTGGCCGCCGGCCTCCATTTTCTTCGTGTTCATCTCGTCGGTCATCAGTTGGATTTCGGCGTACATCCAGAAATCCGCGCGCACGGACGGCACGCCAGCGCTGGGCTTGTTGAACAGCCAGTGGATGACCGGCGTAATGTATTTGATATCGCCGTAGCCCACCATGTCGCCGGCCCCCTCTTTCTTCCGCTTGTCCGGTTGGAACATGTCTTTCTTTTGCGTCCCGCCCGCCTTGATTTCGGTGAGCGCCATGAGCTTGGCGGCCCGCGCCTCAAGGAATTCTTGGGCTTTGGAAAACGCCTGCACATTTTTGCATTTGAGAGTTCCGCGCAGGACGTCTTTCATCTGCCCCACCGTCTCGCCCTCCATGCGTCCCTGCGCCTTTTCGATGGCGCCTTGCAAGCCCTTGGTGACATGCGCAAAACCCGGATCGCCGTTTACGCAGCCACCGGGTATTTGCCCATTGACGAACCCGACGACCCCGTTAATCAAGGCCTTGAAATCGGTGCTGGCCAGCACCGCGTGATCGATAAGTTGCTTCACTTGCGCGCGCAGTTCGACTTCGGGCGTCTCCTCGGTTTTCTTGAGATCGCCGCTCGCCCCCATTACGTCATTGGGTTGCGCATAGGTCGCTTGGTCGTTGATGCCCACGCGTTGGATTGTTGACTGCCCTAGACGCTGCTCGCTGGCTCGCCCCATGTCCGCCTCACGCTGGATTGTCTGCTGCACGGCCTGGTTGCCATATTGGCGTTGCAGCTGTAATAACTGCGCCGGCGAGCCCGCCAGAGCCTGTGCTCCGCGGTTGGGCGTGGGTGCGCCTTGTTTGGTGGCGGGTTTGGCGGTTTTGTGTTTCTGGGCCAGTTGTGAGTCACGCGTTTTGGACATGGCAGCTCCCGATCGGTTACAGATCCAACAACTTAGCCGTTGTCTTCTTCGGCTTCCTCGCCGTGGGTCACAATGTCTCCCGGTTTGAAAAGGATATCTTGTAACACCTGGCGCCATTTTGGCTTCTGGCGCAGCAGGAACTCCAGGTCCATGCCAAAGTGCTTGAATTCCTCATGCTGTGCATTGCGCATGATGGCTTTGGCCGCCCGGTCCTTTTCCACCACCAGCCGCTGCTCATACCAATTGATGGCCTCGGCTTCCTCGATCATCGAAACAATCATGCGCGCAAAAGTGCGAGTTTTTTCCGGTAATTCATTGGCTGGTTCGTGATACTGCTCAAAGCCCATGGAACGTCTCCTGTGTGTTAAGCTGATAGCGCCTGGCTGGCCGGTTGCCGCCGGGCGCCGGCCGCGGTCGTCCACGGCGAACTGCTTCTTGCAGCGGATACTTCACCAACCGATTGCTTCCAGGCGGAAAACCAGTATGCCAATGATGATCGGCAATGGCGGCATCTTCTTGAATAGTCGTCGCCTGATCGAGGGCGAATACCATCTCATGCGCGCCGCAGACGACACGGCAACGCCCGCCTGGTCGGGCTACATCGACATCAGCGGCAAGAGCCGCGACGCGTTGGTCGAGATCTTGAACTGGTTTGACGCCTCGCCGGCGGGGCTGATGTTGGCGGCGCAAAATGGCAGCATGCTGCCCGTTCGTCACCTGCTGCGCGAGCGATGCGATATGGACGCCGGGACGGCGCGTTTCAACATCGAATTCGCCCAACCCATCCAGCCGTCGCCATAAATCGCGCCGCGGCAGGACGGGCGTCAGAACAGCACCGACGCCAGCTCGTTGCGATAGTCGCGGGTGATCGGGTCGTCGTCGCCCAACAACTCAAACAGCGCAACCAGCGCCTGGCGTGGTTCTCCCTTGCGGAAGCGCTTGTCCTGCCGCAGCACGTCAAGAATCCCGTCCATGCCGGCCTCGAACTGGCCGCGCGCCAACAGGCGCGCGGATTGCAGGTATAGCGCGTCCATGTCGTTTTCGGCCAGGGGCGCGTCGGCGCCTTCCACCTCGCACAGTAGCCGGGCCAGCGGCGCCAGTTTCTCGGCCGTGGGCGTGACGTCTCCACGTGGAAAGTCCGCCAGCAAGTCGTCGGCCTCACAGCCGCGGCCCAGCGCCAGGAGTGTTTTCAGCAGTCCGAGCGCCGCGGCGCCGTTGCCCGGTTCGTCGGCCAGCGCGGCGCGGAAAGCCGGCTCGGCCTCCGCCCAATGGCGCGTGGCCAACAGGCTGTGCGCTTCAGCCAGCTTGCGATCAGGCGCGCTGGGCGCTACCTTCTTCAGGAACTCGCGTACCCTGGCCTCGGGCTGCGCGCCTACAAATTCATCCACCACCAGGCCATCGCGGAAGGCTTTGACGGCCGGGATGCCCTGCACGCCGTAGCTGGTGGACAGGCGCGGGCTGTCGTCTACGTTCAGTTTGGCCAGCACAAAGCCGCCTTTGGCCTCCGCTGTAAGTCGTTCCAACATAGGGCCAAGTGTGCGGCACGGGCCGCACCAGGGCGCCCAGAAATCAACCACCACCGGCACCTGGTTGGATTGGGCCAGCACGTCGCTGGAAAAAGTAGCTTCCGAAACTTCAACGATATACGGGCTGCTCATCTAATAGGCCTCCGCACGCTCCGTCGCCGGGCGCGCCAAACTGCTACTCGTCTATTGTACATCGGGCGAGGCGTTCGCCGGCGGCGGGCGGCGCGGCGCTAGGCCGGGTGCGACCGGCCAGAGTTTATGGTTTTGACGAACATGGGCACAAGATGCGGATCGAACAGGCGCCCGGAGCTCTTTTCCAGGAACTGGATCACCTCGTAGTGGGTACGCGCCGGATGATACGGGCGGACTGTTGTCAAGGCGTCGTAGACATCCACGATGGCCAACAGCCGGCCCTCCACCGGTATTTCTTTGCCTTTCAAGGCATGGGGATAGCCCGAGCCGTCCCAGCGTTCGTGGTGATAAAGCACATACGGCAGGGTAGACTGCAAGTGGCTGATTTCGCGCAGGATACGTGCTCCGGCGGCCGGGTGCTGTTTCATGGCCTCCCATTCGATCGGCGACAGCGCTTCGGGTTTGTTGAGGATGATATCGGGAATGACGATCTTGCCAATATCATGCAGGCGCGCGCCAAACTCCAGCATGCGCAGGTGCTCGGGCGCCCAGCCCAGCGCCCCTGCCAGATCGCGCGCATAGGCCGCCACACGTTCCACATGCCCGTGGGTATAGGCGTCTCGGCCCTCAATGGTGTTGGCCAGCACATTCACCGTTTCCAGATACGAGCGACCGATCTGGGCCACCTCCACTTGCGCCACCCGCAGCAGGCGGCCGTTCACCACCGAAATCAGGTCGGCGGACTCGATCGGCTTGGTCAGATAGTCTTCCACGCCCAGCGAGCGGCCCAGGCGTATCTCGTCCGGCGAGTCTCCGGCCGTCAGAAAGATAAACGGGATCAGCAGCCAGCGCGGATTCTGGCGCAAGACGCGGTAGAACTCGATCCCGCCCATACGCGGCATGTTGATGTCGGATAGGATCAGATCGGGCGTCACGCGCTGCAGCAGGGTCAGCGCGGACTGGCCATTGTCCGCCTGGTCAACCTGGTAGTGCTCCAGCCGGAGTGTGTTGGCCACCGACTGGCGCATTTCCGGGTTGTCTTCGACGACGAGGACACGCTTCGACTGGAAAGGAAGGTCCATTGCCCCGTATAATACCGCCATTTTCGAAAGGCGCACGCGCGCCGCCATTGACGAAGGGGGCCTTCTGAATATAATCGCTCCTGCGACCCCGTGCGGGGAGCGTCACCCGGCGAGGTAGCTCAATGGCAGAGCAGGGGACTCATAAGCCCTTGGTTGATGGTTCAAATCCATTCCTCGCCACCTGAATAATCAATGTTATCGAAAACGCCCGAGTAATCGCTAGGTTTGGCGATGGACCTCGGGCGTTTTTGCGCCCATTTGAAGGCCAATCCAAGAGACAAGAACTCTCTTGGCCGACCACCCCGCGACGCCAAGAACGCAGTTTCGCAAGCCGTAACGCTGGCATTCATGTCACTTGTGGCTAGACAGGAAAAAGAAAGTCCAAGAGACTTTCAGTTTTCATTTTGGAAAGCTGAGAGGAGTCAACACTTGTCAACATCTGTCAACACTTGTCAACGTTAGTCAACCAATTCGTGATCATGGAGGCATAGCCTTCCATCTTTCTTTACCAATTGAACCGTGCCGTGGCGACCCGCAAGCCCGGATGCTAGGGCATAAAGGTGTAAGCCGGCGACCCCGCCATTGCGCTGACTGCCGCGCCGGGGAAGTCCGGCACTGTGGCGCAACTGTGAATGAGCTAACCCGTCAGGGTGCCGGCTCATAAGTCAGGACGCCTGCCTCGACGTCGTAGTTCGTCAACCTTCTCGGACCTAGGAGGCCAGCCGATGCTGAATTTCGCAGCGCTCGCCCGTTCCGATCGGTCGGGCGTTTTCTATTTCCCAAACTTGCGCCGCCCTGTGCTGGCTACACCTTTCATCCGCGCGAATTTTAAGCATGATTTGGCCATGATATACTCTGCAGGTGCAACAAATCTACAACCCTCCGGAGCGTATACGGTCATGTTGCGACAACTCAGGCAATGCGCCAAGAATCTGTTGTCGTGTCTTTTATCTGCCGCCAACCACCTCTTTCGCCGCATCATGCAGCCGGCGCCGTCCAACCTCGTGGCAGGCACGCTGGCTGACCTCCTGCGGAGCCGCTCGAAACTACTCGCGGAGAACGCCCTGTTACGCCAGCATCTGATTGTGTTGCACCGCCAAGTGAAAACCCCGCGCCTGACGTGGCGCGAACGGAGGTCGCTGTTGTTCCTCGCCCGTTGGGTTCCCAATTGGAATCAAATTCTGCAGATTATCCAGCCGGACACGCTGATGCGCTGGCACCGCGAGGGTTTTCGGCGGTTTTGGAAGCTGAAGTCGCACGTACTTGTGCAGACGCAACCACAGCGCTTGGCACCGGAAACTATTGCGTTAATCGAGCGGATGGCACATGAGAATCTGTTGTGGCGGTCGGAAGGCATTCGAGGCGACTTGTTGAAGTTGAACATCAAGGTGGCGAAGCGGACGATCCAGAAATACATGCGAGGAGCGCGCTCGAAACCGCTGTCGGGACAATCCTGGTCGACGTTTCTGAAGACGCACTGGAAGGACATCTGGGCTTGTGACTTCGTGCCAGTGGCAACGCTGTTTTTTAAGATGATTCACGCATTTGTGATCGTACATCATGAAAGTCGGCGAGTGGTG
>JAYTFQ010000069.1:0-5151 GCA_043734225.1 Anaerolineales bacterium
GCCCGTGTGCACCTCACCCGGATTGAGCAAAATGACGCCGCCCGGCGGGTTGCGGTGCTGGCGGCCGGTGTGCCAGAACGACTGCTGGCCGCTGTCGATCAGGCACAGGACGTAGTAGTCGTGACTATGCCGGGGATAGGCATGCTGGATGTAATGCGCCTGGAGCAGCCGCACATCCAGTTCCGCGTTTCGCCAGGTCTTGGTCCATTCGGCGCTGAGCATGCATAACTTTACCGCAAAACGGGGCGGGCTGTCTTGCACAATCTTGCGCTCCAACGTAAGCTGTCCCGCTCATAAGGAACGATCATGCGCCCATTGGAACTGACTCTGCTGCTGCTCGATTTGGCCTGTGTGCTGCTGCCGCTGCTGTCGCGGCCAGGCGGGGCGGTTTGGCGCTGGCTGACTGCGCTGGCGCCGCTGGCCGTCATCGTCATGGCGGCGCAGTTGGTTTTGGAGCGCTACCGCTGGCAGATGGTCCCGCTGTACGCGCTGACGCTTGTGCTGCTGGCGCTGCGCCTGCCGCGGCTGTTGCGGCGCGCGCGGCCGCAGCCCAGGCGGCGCCGAGATTGGGGCGCAGGCGCGGCTGGGGCGCTGCTGTTGGGTCTGGCCGCCGCCGCGCCGGTGCTGTTCCCGGTGCCCAGCCTGCCGGCGCCGGGCGGCCCGTTCGCCATCGGCACGGTCACGTTTCAGTGGACCGACCCCAGCCGGCCCGAAATCTATACCGCTGACCCCAACGATGTGCGCCGGATCATGGTGCAAGTGTGGTATCCCGCTGTGCCCACGCCCGGGGCGCAGACCGGACCGTGGATGGACCGCCTGGACGTATCCGGCCCGACCATCGCCCGCTATCTGGGGCTGCCGTCGTTCTTCTTGGATCATGCCGCGCTGGTGCGCACCAACTCCTATCCGGCCGCGCCGCTCGACCCGGGCGCCGCGCCCTATCCAGTGGTGATCTACTCTCACGGCTGGAACGGCTTCCGCGCGGTTAACCTGAACCAGAGCGAAGCCCTGGCCAGCCATGGCTACATCGCGATAGCCGTCGATCACACCTATGGCGCCATGTTTACCGTCTTCGCCGATGGAACGGTGGTGCCCAACAACCCAGCTGCCATCCCGCCCGAAACCCCGGCGGACGCCTACCAGGCCGGCATTGAGAAACTGGAAGGCACCTATGCCGCCGATCTGCGTTTTGTGCTGGACCAGCTCGCGCTGATCAATTCGGGCGCCATCCCCAGCCCGCTGACCGGGCGGCTGGATTTGGCGCATGTGGGCCTCTATGGTCACTCCACCGGTGGCGGCGCGGTGGTGCTGGCCTGCAGCCAGGACAAGCGCTGCCAGGCTGGCCTGGGCATGGATGCCTGGCTGGTGCCGGTGCCGCCGCCGGTGATTGCCCAGGGCCTGTCGCAGCCGTTCCTGTTCATGCGCAGCCAGGTGTGGGCCACCCCCCAGAACGACGCGCTGCTGAACATGCTGTATACCGGCTCGCGCTCGCAGGCCTACCGGATGACCATCGCCGGCACCAAGCATTACGACTTCACCATGCTTCCGCTGCTGACGCCCCTGGCGCCGGTGCTTGGCTTGAAGGGGCCGCTCAACGGCCAGCGCGGCATGGCGATCATCACCGATTACCTGCTGGCCTTCTTCGATCACACGCTCAAGGGGCAGCCCGCGCCGTTGCTCGATGGCTCGGCGGCGAATTATCCCGAAGTGACACTTGAACGCCGCTGAATATGCAGGCGGTTTTGTGTCGGGGCGGGCCTGTGTTGGGGCGGACCTGAGTGTCCGCCCCATCCGCTCGGCCATCGTTGGGGCGGACCTATGTGTCCGCCCATCCGCTCGGCCGTCGTTGGGGACCTAAGTGTCCACCCCTATGGTCAGAATCTGACTATAATTGAACACCTAACGCCTCAATAATCACTCCGGCTGATTCCGCCTGTGCAGGCCGATCAAATGGACCAGGAGCACATCGTGACCGAAGCCACCCTACCGACCCGCAGCGCGCTGGCCGTCGAAGATACCTGGAACGCCGAAAGCGTCTACGCCACCCCCGCGGCTTGGGACGCCGTGCTCCAGGCGCTGCCGGCTGATATTGAAGCCGCGGCGCGGCACCAGGACAGCATGAGCCAGGGCCCGGCCGCGCTTCTGAGCGCCTTCCAGGATTTGGAAGCGCTGAATATGCGCGCCGGCAAGCTGCTCACTTACGCCGTCATGGCCCACCACGTGGATACCGCCGACCAGGCCGCTGCCCGGCGCTATGGGCAGGCCCAGGGCCTGTATGGCCAACTGTTGGGTATGCTGGGCTTCTTCGACCCTGAACTGCTGGCCATCGGCCAGGCCAGGCTGGTCGAATGGACCCAGGCCGAACCAAAGCTGGCCGTATACACTCATTACTTTGGCGACCTGTTCCGGCGCCAGGCCCACGTGCGCTCGGCGGAGGTGGAAACGCTGCTGGGCATGCTGGCCGATCCCTTCTCTGGTCCGCGCACCACGGCCAACCTGCTCAGCAACGCCGACCTCGTCTATCGCCCAGCCAAGTCGAGCAGTGGGGTGGATCTGCCGATGAGCGTGGCGGCGCTGGACAAGCTGCTGGGCGGCGCCGACCGCGAGGCACGCCGCACCGCCTGGGAAAGCCACATGGACGCGCACTTGGTGTTCAAGAACACTCTGGCCAGCAACCTGAGCACTTCCATCAAGCAGAACGTCTTTAACGCCCGCGCCCGCCAATATGGCTCCACATTGGAAGCCGCGCTGTTCACCGACAACCTGCCGGCGGACGTGCTGCACAATTTGATTGATACCTTCAAGCGCAATCTGCCCACCTGGCAGCGCTATTGGGCCGTGCGCCGGCGGGCGCTGGGAGTCGACGCGCTGCAGCCGTATGACGTATGGGCGCCGCTGACCGACAAACGGCCCGAGCTGACCTATCGCCAGGCGGTGGAGATGATTTGCGCCGGGCTGGCGCCGCTGGGCGAGAACTACGTCAACACGCTGCGGCGCGGCTGCCTGGAAGAGCGCTGGATCGACGTGCAGGCCAACCAGGGCAAGACCGACGCGCAGTTCTCCACCGGCTCGCCGGGCACGCATCCATTCATCCTGATCCGCTTTGATGGCGAGCTGGGCGGCATGAGCACCCTGGCGCACGAGCTGGGTCACTCGATGCACTCCTATCTCACCTGGCAAACGCAGCCCTTCATCTACAGCAACTACTCGCTCTTCGTGGCCGAGGTGGCCTCCAACTTCAACCAGGCCATGGTGCGGGCGCATCTGCTGGCCCAGAACCCGGACCGCGATTTCCAAATCAGCCTGATCGAAGAAGCGATGAATAACTTCCATCGCTATTTCTTCATCATGCCCACCCTGGCGCGCTTCGAGCTGGAGACCCATCAGCGCGTGGAGCGCGGCCAGGGGCTGACCGCCGACGACATGATCGCGCTGATGGCCGACCTGTTCGCGGAGGCCTTTGGGCCGGACGTGGCCTTTGACCGGCAGCGCATGGGCATGACCTGGGCCACCTTCGGCCATCTGTATGCCGATTACTACGTCTACCAGTATGCTACCGGCATCTCCGGCGCCAACGCCCTGGCCAGCCGCATCGTGGCCGGCCAGCCGGGCGCGGCCGAGGCTTACCTGAGCTTCCTCAAGGCCGGCGGCTCACTCTATCCGCTCGACGCCCTCAAACGGGCCGGCGTCGACCTGACCACCCCTCAGCCGGTGGAAGCGACCTTTGCTGTGCTGGCCGGGTTGGTGGACCGGCTGGAGAAGCTGTTCCCGGCCTGATGGAATTCGACACCTACTACATCGGCTTCTTGCTGCGCGGGCCCAATTGGACCCCGGAGCACTCGCCGGAGCTGGTCCGGCTCCAGGCCGACCACATCGCGCACAAAGTGCGCATGGAGCAGGCCGGTCGCCTGATTATGAACGGCCCGTGCGTCGACAACGGCAACCTGCGCGGGGTCAGCGTTTACAAAGCCGCCTCGCTGGCCGAGGCCAAAGCCTGGGCCGATGAGGACCCGATGGTGCAGATTGGGCGGCTGGTGACGGAGTTTCACCCGTGGATGGTGCTGAAGAAAACGGCGCCCTGACTAGGCCTCACCCGCCTCCACTTCCCTCAAAAACGCTTCCACGACTTGTAGCACCGCGGCTTTGTCTTCGATGAACAGCAGATGGCTGAGCCCAGGAAAATATTTGTGCCGCGGCCGGGGCAGGCTGGCCAACGCCAGCGCCACCTCGCCGTCCGAGGTCGCGCTCCCGCGCGCGGCGTCGGCTTGCAGCAGTAGCACCGGACACTCAATTGACGGGCACAGCGTTTTCAGATCATAGCCCGCGCAGGCCCGGTCAAAATCATCCAGCAGCATGCCGATCATCGCCGGGTCGTTGTCATACAGCCGGTAGGCCAGATGCGCGTACACGCCGTCATCGTCCGCGTACACATCGCGCATGCGCAGCCGCTGCGCTTGGTCCGCTGTCGCCACCGGGCAATCCTTCAGGCCGGCGATGATTTCCTCGATCGAATGCGCGCCGCCGGCCAGCGCCTGCCAGCTTCTAATCTGCTCGCGCTGGCGCTGGTGGACGGCGGCCTTCCAGGACGTCGCGTCCAGCGGCGAATCGCCCACCACCACGGCGTTCACCAGGTCGGGGCATTGGTCCGCCGTCATCAGCGCCACCATCCCGCCCAGCGAATGTCCAAACAAGCTGGCCGGCCCGCTCACCTTCAGCAGGAAGGCGCAAATGTCATCGGCGTAATCCCGAATGGCGTAGCGGCCGGCTGCGCGCCCCGACTTGCCGTGCCCGCGCAAATCAGGCGCAAACACATGCCAGTGCGCGGTCAGTTCTGGAATAATCCCATCGAAATACTGCCAGCCGGCCGAGCCGCCATGCAGCAGCACCAGCGTCGGGCCCGTGTCGGGCCCCTCGGCATAATTGAGTGTGATCTCGCCCGTGTCAAACTTAGCCTCGGTCATCATGGCGACGCTCATGGCGGTTCCCCTTTCGCCGGTCATCGGCTTGTGCCCATTTCATCCCCGCACTGTTGGCGCCATTCTAGCGAGTGCCAGCCCCAAAAAACAGTCTTGTTTTGGAATCCATATAGGAATATAGTTAATAGGGAGAAACGTTCTTCCTCCGGTTTAAACAAAAAAGGGTCGCGGCGGG
>JAYTFQ010000070.1:0-7153 GCA_043734225.1 Anaerolineales bacterium
GGCATACCATTTTTCAAATCAATTTATTGATCTTCACGGGCGGCCATGGCCGGCAGGCGCAGGCGGGCGACGGTGCCCTGGCCGGGGGCGCTCTCCAGCTCGATGGCGCCGCCGTGCTCCTCGACGATGCGGCGGCAGATGCCGAGGCCCAGGCCGGTGCCTTTGCCTTCCGGCTTGGTGGTGAAGAACGGCTCCCAGATGCGGCTGAGGATTTCGGGCGGGATGGCGGCGCCAGTGTCGGCCAGCTCAATGATGGCGCAGGGCGGGCTGGCCGCCGGGCCGGCGCGGACGCGGGCGGTGAGCGTGCCGCCCTGGGGCATGGCGTCGGCGGCGTTGGTCAGCAGGTTGAGAAAGACCTGGCGCAACTGCTGCCGGTCGGCCTGGATGAGGGGCGCGGGGGCAAAGTCGCTGACGACGGTGATGTGGCGCTGGCGCACATGGAAGGCCATCAGCTCCAGGGTGTTGGTCAGCTCGTCGGCCACGACCACGCTGGAGACCTGCCGCGTGCTGCGCCGGCTGAACTGGAGCAGGTTGGCCACCAGGCGGGTCATGCGCTGCACCTCGCCGTCCAGGGTGGCCAGCGCCGCCCGCTGGGGGTCATCCGGCGGCATTTGGGCTTGCAGGGCCTTGATGCCCAGGCTGACGGTGAAGAGCGGATTGTTGAGCTCGTGGGCCAGGCTGGCGGAAAGCTCGCCCAGGGTGGCGAGCTTGGCGGCCTGCCACAGCTGCTGGGTCATGGCGGCCAGCTCGTCGGTGCGGGCTTGCAGGGCGGCCTCGGTCTGGCGCTGCTGGCGGCGCGCGGCGGCCTCGCGCCGCTCGCGGGCGATGGCCGGCGCCAGGCGGGCCAGGTGGCCCTTGAGCACAAAGTCGTGGGCGCCGGCGCGCAGCGCGTCCACGGCCATGGTTTCGTCGATGGTGCCGGAGACGATAATGAAGGGCAGGTCCAGCCCGAGCGCGCGCAGCAGCGCCAGGGCATCCAGGGCGGTGAAGGCCGGCATGGTGTAGTCCGAGAGGACAACATCCCACTCGCGCTCGGTCAGCGCGGCGCGCGCGGCGGCGGCGCTGTCGGCCCGCAGGCAATCGGGCGCGTAGCCTTCGCGCTGCAGGGCGCGCGCCAGCAGCAGGGTATCGTCGGGTGAATCATCCAGGATGAGCACGCGCAGGGGCGCGCCGGCGGCGGGCGGCGTGGGCGAGCGGAAGGACGAGTCCGAGAGCATAACAGGATTATATGCCGAATGCTGGCAAGATCCGAGACAGAGGCATTACACTGCGGTCATACAAACGCTTCAACACAGGAGACGAGCAATGAGCATTCAACCCGATATGATCGGCATGACAGTGAGCGACATGGGCGCGACGCTGGCGTTTTACCGGCTGCTGGGGCTGGCCATCCCCGAGGCGCCGGCGGGCGAGGACCATGTGGAGGTGATTACGCCCAACGGCTATCGGCTGGCGTGGGACACGGAGGCGCTGGTGAAGGGTTTGTATCCGGACTGGGTGGCGCCGTCCGGTCAGCGCCTGGGGCTGGCCTTCAAGTGCGATAGCCCGGCCGAGGTGGATGCGACCTTTGCGCGGCTGACAGCGGCCGGCCACCCGGCGCGCCGCGCGCCGTGGGACGCCTTCTGGGGCCAGCGCTACGCGGTGGTGGTGGACCCGGATGGGAACGGGGTGGATTTGTTCGCGGGGCTGTAGAGGCGGTGTGGGGGTGTGGGTGTATGGGAGTGTGGGAGTTTTCTCTCCCACACTCCCACACTCCCAATTCTCACATACTGCTCTTACGGTGTGAACTTGGTGATGCGCGTGGACCAGTTGCCCAGCGCGGTGCGGACGCCGGGACCATGGCTGGTGCCGCCGCAGGTGCCGAGCAGGTTGTCGCCCGAGCCGCCCGCGAAGAACGGGCCGCCCCAGGCGGTGTAGTCGCAGGCGTGGGCGATGTACTCGCTGGCAATCCAGACCGAGTTGCCATCGACCGCGGCGGCGCCATAGTCGCCCCAGCGGGTGCGCGGCGGGTTGCCCACCTGCGCCTTGTAGCTGGTGAAGCCATCATCGGGCGCGGCTGCCAACCCACCATTGACATCGTTCCATTGGCTGACGCCGACCTGAGCGTCGATCGCGGCAAATGCGGCGCTGGGGTTGGTGGTGTCGCCAGTGTCGGTGAAGGCCATCACGCCGCGGCCGCTGGCCGTAACGCCGATGGCGGGGTAGGTGAAGTCATGGCCGGTGGCGCCCAGATAGCCCTGCAGGCCGAGCTTGCCCTCGGTCGGGTTGAGGATGAACCACTCGATGCCGGCGCGCTGCGGGCCGCCATCCGGGTTCAGCGCCGTGTCCAGCGCGCCCCACAGCTTGCCGTTAGCGTACGTCACCTGCTGCATGCGGGTGTCGTTCGAGTCCGGGCGTGAGACCACTTCATTGTGGGCCGGCTCGCCGCCAAAAAACAACCGCCAGCAGCCGACGCCACGAATGGTCGCCGTGGTGGTGTCGTTGATGCAGAAGCCCTGCGGCGTGGCGGTGGTGGCCAGCGCGCCGGAGCCGGGTTGCTGCTGCTTGGGCGGGATGGCGTACTGGTTGACGCCAATCACTTTATTGGTCAGGCTGAGCGAGGGCGAGGCCAAGTTCAGCGAGGCGGTGTTCTTGAGCGTCCAGACGACCAACTGGCTCGATGTGTAGTTGCCGCCAAAACCTGCTACCGGGTGCGTCGCTTCATCGGCGGCATTGGAGCTCAGAAAGTATTCGGTGCCGCCGTTGCTGGCATCGAACGACGATGTGCCCGGGCTCTGGGCAGGCCAGACGGTGAAGCCGGGCTGAGTGGCGCCGGCGTCGCTGGGCACGTTCACCAGGCCGGAGGTGTCAAGGTGGACCATCGTCACGCTGGCGGCGCCGGCGGCCAATTGCGCCTTCGAGAAGGCGTAGATCTGCGCCCCGGCAAAGCCATTGGCCGTCCACGGGTAGGCGTTGGTGGTGATGTAAAAGCCGTTGGCGTCCGCGCCGATGTGCGGATAGTCGCCCAGGTACGGGCCGGGATTGACGCCGCCGGTGTTGGTGCCGTCATTGGTGACGTCGATGCGGTAGATCGTCCAACTACCGGTCGGGTTCGAGGTCTGGCTTACGGCGATATCCAGGTGGTTGACGAGGGTGAACCCACCCGTAGGCAGGGTCTCCAGCGTAAGCACGACCACGAAGAAGCGCTGGGTGGCCGCGTCATACAGGCAGGACGGGTCGGTGACGAACTGGGCGCGCGCGCCGGTGGTGCGGTTAATCGCCGGGGCGTAGCCGTAGAACGAGTTCAGGTCGACGGCGTGGTTGACGTTGCGCGGAAAGCCAGCCACGATGTTGGTGGCGGTGTTGTCGGGCAAAACGGATTGGCCGGTGGCGGCGCTATAGACATTGATGACGTCGTTGACGGCCTCGACTACATAGCCGTTGCCAACGCAGAGGGCCTGGTCGGGCGGCTCGACAGTGAACTGGTTGCCGCCGCGCGCGTAGCGCTGCTGATACAAGTTCAGGCCCTCAAAGCCCATGTTGAACACCGGGTTCGACTTGGCCTTCTTCCCGCTGGTCACGGAAACGCCGTTGCCGACGCCCTGCGACAGGCTGCGGTTGACGATGGCCCCGGCGTAGGCGCTGGGGCCGGCCGCCGTATCCATCTGCCCAGCAAATTCCACCTGGGTGGCGTCGCCGGCGCCGGACGGCGTAAAATCACCGGTCGCGGGCGAGATGCTGCCGCTGCTGGGAATGAGGCGCGTGGTGCCGCCGCCGGACGCGGCCGGCGCGGCCGCGGGCGCGGCCAGGGCTGGCACCCAGGCGGTACCCAGGGTAAATGCCACGATCAACAATGTGGTGACTGTTTTATGAAGCTTCACTGATTTCCTCCGCCATAGAGTTTAGGTTAGACGTTCTGAAGCGCGATTCACGCAAGGTGCATCCGCTGTGGCGTGGCGTGACAGAATTGGCTCCTGGGCACTTCCCTCCTATGCGATTGTGAACGCATGGCTTCTCTGGCGGCTGGCTGGCATATTGACCGGCGGCTGCTGGCAGCAGCCCCTACCATCATATGCTGGACTAAAAACATCTAGATAGGACTCTAAACCTAAAAATCGAACTATTGGGTATGAAACGAGTATGGGTTGGGTGTGAAAAGCGTTAGACAAATCAATTCCGGATGGCCGGAAAAGAGGAAGGCCCGCCGGAGCGGGCCTTCCTAGGGTGCGAGGGGATGGGGCGGCGGCTAATAGCTGCCGTGCGCCGTCACAATGTCTTCCTGGTTGATGGAGGTCGGGACGAACTGGAAGCCGTAGAACCAGACCACGCTTTGCTTGTTGTTGCTGTCAGTGAACAGCGCGTGGAAGGTGTTGTCGGAGCCGACGGCCAGATCGGTGTAGTCGCCAAAGAAACCGCCGCCGAACCCGTTGCGGGTGTTGATCGGATGGGTGCTGACGACGTTGGTGACGTTGGTCGCCAGATCGCGGACCACGTAGTCCAGGCGGGTGTTGTGGATGTAGCTGCCGAGCGCGTTACAGGCAATCCGGCCGACCGGCGGCGCTAGCGGGGAGGCGCACGTCTGCCAGGGGGAGACCGTGCCGCCGCGGTAAGCGCCGAGATAGACGTTTCCGTTCGGGCCAACGCCCGCGGCTGGGAAGATGTCTTCCACCGCACCGAGCGGCGAGGGCGCGACAAACGTCGAACCGTCGGGGTTGGTGACCGGATATCCGACAGCCGTGCGAGTGGCGGCCGTGAAGACCCGCAGCGGGGCGCTCCAGGTGGCGCCGCCATTGGTCGACTTGCTATAGACGGCGACATTGCCGTCGCTGGTGGCAGTGGTCCAGGTGGCGTACAGGTCGCCATTCGGCGCTGCCGCGGCCGCTGGGAAGCTGTTCACGCGGAAGCGGGTGTTCTTCAGCGACGAGCTTTCGTTCAGGGTGGAGATTTGCACCGGCGCGCTCCAGGTGGCGCCGCCGTCGGTGGACTTCACCATGTAGGTGCTATCCAGCGCGGCCAGGCGAGTGGAACCGTCCCAGAAGACGTACAGCGTGCCGTCCGGGCCGACCACCGGCCGCGAGCCCTGGCCGTAGAGGACATTCCCGGCGATCAGCTGCGGGGTGCTGAACGTCGCGCCGCCATCGCTGGAGTAGACGAAGGCGATGGGCGACTGGACATAGTTGCCATTCTGCGGATTGAAAACGAACCGTGTCCAGGTGACGTAGATTCGGTCGCGGAAGGGGCTGCCGGGGTGCGAGTCGACGGCGATCCATTCCTTGTCGTTGAAGATGGCGGGCGAGTTCGTCTGGTTGATGAAGGTCGGCGCGCCCCAGGTCAGGTGGCCGCCGCCATCAAACGTGCCTTTGCTGACGTGTACCGTGTTGGGCGCGCTGGCGCGGTTGAAGCCGAGGCCGGCGTAGAAGACGTGGCCATGGCTGTCGAAGGCCACGGCCGGATCGCCGCCCGCGTCGTACTGCCCGCCCGCAAGCCGGGTGACGCCGGGGATCAGGGTGCCCAGGTGGGCCGGGTCGGAGGACGTGCAGCACCAGGTGGCGCCGCCATTATTCGAGAAGTAGGTGCCGGAGTAGCCATCGCCGAGCGCGCTGCAGGGCGTGCCGCCGATGCTGCAGGCCCAGGTGCGCGCGACGTAGTCGTTCGCGCTGCCGACAACGCGGTTGGGGTTGTTGGGGTCGACCGCAATGGAGGTCTCATTTTGCGGCGCGCCGGCCGTATCTTGATTCACTGTCACCGCCGGGGCCGCCACGCTGTTGCCATCCAAGGGGCTGGACAAAACGAAAGCCGGGTTGATTGGCGCGCTTGGTACCAGATTGGGGCTGTCGAGGGCGGCTTCCTCCTCGATGAAGGCCGAGAAACGAATTTGCAGGCCGGCGGTGCCATTTAAGGAAGCAACTTTGCCGGCCAGGGTCGTAAGGTCATAAGTGGGTTGAGACGCGCCGACCGTGGCGGCAGGCGCCAGGACGGCCAGTAGCAGGGACACAACGAGCAAGGGACTCAATCGTTTGACAAGCATGCGCTGGGGCTCCTCTATGGTGTTGGTTACAACGTCCAAAATGTGTTTCGCGAAAAATCGACTGTCTCAACTGCGCGATCGGAACAACGGCAATTGGGTCTCTGACCTCCCCGGGCAGAATTGGAGGCTGAACCGGGCGCCCGCGCGCCAGCGCCGACCCGGTCGGCGGCGGTTAGGCACATGGCCCCCGCAACCAGTAGACATAATGTCCGGCCGTCACGACGACGCCTATAGCAATGTAGTACAGAATACAAAAAAATCAGTGAGAATCGCGTTTGGATTTGCTTTTGCGGGGCCGTTTGGGCTTGGAGAGCAGCGTGCCGCGGCAATTGGGTGCGCCGCAGCGGCACCGATAGCGCTCGGCCCATTCGGCCCGCCAGTGGCCGTCGCGCTCCAGGTGATAGTCGTAGGTGAGCTCCTGGCCGGGGCGAATGCTGCGGATGACTTCGATGAAGATGCGGCCGTCGTCGTCCACGGCTTCGCAGTTGGGATCGCAGGAGTGGTTGATGAAGCGGGCTTCGTTGCCATCCACGGCGGCGTCGATGACCGTGTGTTTGTCCACGGTGAACAGGAAGGTGTGCGGGCTTTCCAGGGCGTCGTCGTCGTAGCGCCGGTCGGCTTCTTCAGGGGTGATGTGCTCGCCGAGGTACTCGATGAGCCGGCGGCCTTTGTGCAGCGCGCTGAGGGCGTAGACGCCGCGGCCGTGGATGGGGGATGAGCGGACCTCAAAAAGGTTGGGCATCGTAGTAAAAAGCAATTGGTAATTGGTAATGGGCAAATCGTAATTGGTGAATGGCTATGAGGTTTTGTCAGCCAATTGCGTCCGCCTTGCGGCTACTGCCTTCTGCCTCCTGCCTATTGCCTCATCACCAGTGGCAAATTGAGATGGTAGACGCACTGGCCAAAGTTCGGCGCGAACTCAAACGAGTTGCCGTCAAACGGCGCGAGCAGGTGGTTCAGTGTAAGCACGGCCGTATAGCACCCGGCCCGCGTGGGGTCCAGCAGCGACCAGGTTTTGTTGGTGCTGATAAGTGTGGTGCCAATATAACGCCGCCCTTCGCCGTAGCCGCTCGGATCGCGGGCGAGGGCGTAGAGTTCCACCTGGTAGTTGTATATGCCCGAGAAGAAAAATCCGGTGATGGTACC
>JAYTFQ010000071.1:0-9588 GCA_043734225.1 Anaerolineales bacterium
CGGCTCGCTACGATTTTTTCCAAAACTCCCCCTTGATTGTCGCTGTCGGGCCGAAGTGCCTGGGCAGTTACGATTAATTCGGTTATCGTCGCCAGCGGCGTGTCAGTGGCCGGCTGAAGACTTTTCCCTGAATCCGGGTTTATTATCCTATTCAAAAAGTTAAACAATGGTTAGAATGGACCGCCATCGGCATGGTTTGCCGGTGGCGGTCTTTATTTTCTGGAGGTTATCGACCAAAAATGAAGCTTTTGGGCTCGGGCGGCATCTAATTGTCAAACCATGTTCAAACCTGAGACTGAGCAGTTGATCGAGCGCTGTCGCTCCGGCGACGAAGAAGCGGTGTCCTGGCTGGTGAAGGACAATCAAGCCGCCATCTTTCGCCTGGGGCTGTCCATCCTGGACGATCCGGCCGAGGCCGACGAGGCCACCCAGGAAACCTTCCTGGCCGCTTTGCGGAACTTGGGGTCGTACCGGGGCGGCGCCAGCCTGCGCACCTGGCTGTTCGCCATCGCCATCAACGTCTGCCGCGGTCGTCTGCGGCGGAGCCGGTCGTGGCAGCGGGTGCAGGCAGTGCTGCTGGGCGCGCTCACGGGCGATGACCAGTCCGTTCAGCCGGAGGCGGTGTCGGCTCAGCATGAACAGGCGGACATGGTTTGGCGGGCCGTGCAGGGGTTGGGCGAGAAGCATCGCTTGCCCGTCATCCTGCGCTATTACCACGACCTGCCGGTAACCGAGATCGCCAGCGTGCTAGGAATCAGCGAGGGGACGGTTCACTCGCGGCTGTCGATTGCCCGTGATCGGCTGCGCGGCGCTCTTCAGCCAGCGCCGGTTGGTCACCCGGAGGTAGAGCCCAGATGGCAGCGTTAACTCATACCCAGGCCCATGCTTATATCCAATCCGCCGCCGATCAGCGCCTGAGCGCCGCGACGGCGCAGGATCTGAACGAACATCTGCGCGGCTGCCGCGAGTGCCGCCAGTACGGCGCCGAGTTGGCCAACGTGGCCGACGCCCTGCCGCGCGCCTGGCGCGAGCGTTGGGGCGCCAGCGCCAACCCCTCGGCCGCCGTGCTGGGCAGCATTTTGCATGCCTGGCAGCCGCGGCCAGTGGCGCGGGCGGGCGGGCTCGGTTTTGGCTTCAACCGGCTGGGCATTGTGGCCGGCCTGCTTTCCTTATTGGTGGTAACCGGCGCGGCGGCCATGACCATCCAGAGCCAGCCCGGCGGCTTTGGCACCTTGTTCGGCGCCGCGGGCGAACCATCCGTCACGGCGACACATAAGTTCGAGGCCTCGGCTACGGCCACCGGCTGCCACGAGGCGTGTGGTGATCACACGCCCGAAGCATCGGCCACGCACTGCGCGGAAGCCTGCCCAACGCACGCGCCGGAAGCCAGCCCGACCCCTTGTGCGCATGAGTGCGCCTCGCCTGAAGCCAGCGCCACGCACCACGCTGAGGCCAGTGCCACGGCCAGCAACACCCACGCGCCCGAAGCCAGCGCCACCCATCATCCCGAGGCCAGCGCGACGCCGAGTAATACGCATGCGCCGGAGGCCACGCGCACCCCCAGCCCGACCAGCGAGCTGGAAGCCAGCCACACGCCTGAGTCGACCCAAACGGCCAGTGAAACGCATGTGCCGGAAGCCACATGGACCCCCGGCCCGACACACGAGCCGGAGCACACGGCGGCGCCGAGCAGCACGCACGCGCCCGAAGCGACCCAGACGCCTGGCCCAACGCACGAGCCGGAGCACACGGCGACGCCAGGCAGCACACAGCACGAGCCGACGGCGACCAACACCCATTCGCCGGAGCCAACCGCGACCAATACGCATGTACATGAACCGACGGTCACCAATACGCTGTGCCCGAGCCGACGGCCACCAATACGCATGTGCCAGAGCCGACGGCCACCAATACGCATGTGCCTGAACCGACGGCCACCAGCACCCATGCGCCCGAGTCGTCCCCGACAGCGACTCAACCCCACTAGCACAAACGACACGCATCCGACTGGCTTTTGGCCCCCGTTTCAGCCAATCGGCTGAAACGGGGGCTTCGCTATCTGAAAAGGATACCTATGGCCATTCGAACGGTTATTCGGAATGTGTGGGTGGCTGCCTTGCTGATCGCGGCCATGATCAGCCCCACGGGTCTACCGGCAGCCGCTGCCCCACTTCGCCGCCCTCTGACGCTGCCGGCCACCGGCCCGCTGCTGCCCAACCCGATCCTGTTCGTCACCCAGGTGCCCACCAAGGCCGATTTCCAAACGGTGACCGCGACCTTCAGCAACCAGGAAGGCGGCGTGCGCAGCGCCGCGCGCGGCGGCGACCTGTGGATTCGCTACACGGATGGCAGCCTGAAGAACCTGACCGCCGCCGCCGGCTATGGCGGCACGGGTGTCCTGACGGGCACTAAAGGCATTGCCGTGCGCGACCCGGCCATGTATTGGGACGGCTCCAAGGCGCTCTTCAGCATGGTCATCGGCGCGCCCATCAGCGCTAGCCAGATCATCAGCCCGGTCTGGCAGTTGTACGAGGTGAGCGGCTTCGCGCACATCACCGACACGGTCGTTATCACCCACGTGGCCAACCAGCCGGCCGGCTATAACAACCTCATGCCCGCCTACGGCGCCGACGATCACATCCTGTTCATCTCCGACCAGCCGCGCGCGGGCAGCAGCATCTACCCGCTGCTGGACGAGTACAACATGTTCACCACCAACACTGGCCTGTGGAACCTGGACCCCCAGACCGGCGTGGTGTTCCAGATGGACGCCAACCCTTCCGGCGATTTCGCCCCGATCGTCGACAGCTACGGCCGGATTGTGTTCACGCGCTGGGACCACCTGGAGCGTGACCAGCAGACCGACGCAGATGCACTCAGCGGCAACGCCTGCCATTTCTGCACGTTCAACTACGCCAGCGAGGCGCTGACCGCCACCAAAATCGCCACCAACACCGAGGTCTTTCCCGAACCACGCCCGCCGCGCGTGGATTTGCTGGCCGGCACGAATGAGACCGGCCACCACATGAACGAGTTCCTGCCGTGGGCCATCAATGCCGACGGCACCGGCGCCGAGACTATCAATCACATTGGCCGGCACGAGCTGCTGGCCACCGTTCACCCCAGCTTCAATGACGATTCGAACCTGGTGCCGCTGTATTACACCTCCACCACTCGCTTCAATCACAATTACCTCACCAAGTTCATGCAGATCCGCGAGGACCCGGCTCACCCGGGCACCTATTACGGCATCGACGATTCGGAGCTGGTGCACGACGCCGGACAGGTGATCAGCCTGACCGCGACGCCTGGCCTGGATGCCGACCACATCGCCCTCAACTGGGTCACCATCCGCGACACCTACAGCACCAGCGTCGCCGCCGTCAATTCCACCGGCCACTACCGCAACCCGCTGCCGCTCTCGGACGGCAGCCTGATCGCCGCGCATACCTATTTCACCGGCTTTGAATCGCTCATCCCGCCCTACAATCAACTGCTGCATTCCAAGTTCGACTTCCGGCTGAAGACCCTGGTGCCGGGCGGGGGCGGCTATTGGACCGCCGGCATGACCCTGACAGCCGGCATCTCTGAGTCGGTCAGCTTTTGGTATTCGCCCACCCTGTCGGTTTCCTACTCCGGCTATTTGTGGGAGCTGGAGCCGGTGGAAGTGACCTCCCGCCCGCGCCCGCCGCTGCTGACCGCGCATGTCCTGGGCGCGCCGGAGCAATCGGTCTTCGTGCAGGCCGGGGTCACCATCACCGCGCTGCAGGCCTATCTGACCCAGAACAATCTGGCGCTGGCGGTCAGCCGCAACGTCACCACCCGCGACCACGCCGACCAGCAGCAGCCATTCCGCCTGCAGATTGGCCTGACTGGGACGCAAACGCTCACCGGCACGGGCAAGCTCTACCAAGTGGATGACATCCAATTCTTCCAGGCGGACCAACTGCGCGGCCTGGGCGGCCTGGTTAACTCGCTGCCGGGCCGGCGCGTTCTGGCCGAGCCGCTGCACGACCCGGCCGCGCTGGCCGCCAACCCACCCAACCCCGGCGGCCCGCCGGGCAGCCTGGCGCTAGCGCCGGATGGCTCCATGGCGGCCTTTGTGCCGGCGCGGCGCACGCTGTCGTGGCAGCTCACCGATGCCGGCGGCGTGCCGGTGGTGCGCGAGCGCATGTGGGTTACCTTTCAGCCGGGGGAGATCCGGGTGTGCACCTCCTGCCACGGCCTGAACCAGACCGACCAGGCCGGCAACCCGGCCCCCACCAACCCGCCGCAAGCGCTGCTCACCCTGCTCCAATACTGGCAATCGCTTCAGCCGGGGCAAGGCCCGCAGCTCACCAGCCCGCTCACTGCCCAGGGCACGGTTGGCCAGCCGTTCAGCTACACCCTCACCGCCACCGGTACCGGCCCCATCACCTACACCACCTCGGCGCTGCCGGCCGGCCTGATCTTCAGCAGCCCGCTCATTGCCGGCACGCCCACAATCAGCGGCACCACGCCAGTCACACTCACGGCCACTAACGCCGTTGGGCACAACAGCCAGGTCCTGGCGATCACCATCCAGGGCGCCGCCAGTCCGCCGAGCAACTGGTTGTATCTGCCGGCGCTCTTCCGCTAGGCTTTCCGGCCCTGACGCCCACGGCCGCCGACATTCACGGCGGCTGTGGGCGTCAGGGCCTTACATTTGTTCTCTCTCCCAAACCCGCTATAATCCTCCACCAACGCGTCTGCCGGGCTGCCCGGCCGCGCCAAATCGGTGTTTAACAGGTGGATTGGGAGACAACATGACCGCACACTCAACCGTCGGCCGCAGCGCGGGCCTGCTGGACCCGCTGCTGGCTATTCCGGCCATTGATCGCACGCGCCGCAACCATGGGCTGGAGCACGCCTCCATCACCATCCTGTCGCAGCGCGTGCGCGGCATCAGCATGGTGGGCCGCTCCACGCCGAACGGCTTTCATTTGTATGGCAATGTGTCCACGGAAGACCTGTCGGACGCGGCGCATGAGGCGCTGAGGCGCATGAAGGCCGGCGAAGTGGGACTGGCGGTGCACCCCAACTGCGGCACCAACTTCGTCACCGCCGGCATCGCCGCCGGCCTGGCGGCCTACATTGGCTTCATGGGCGCCAACAGCGGCGGCGCTCGGCGCGAGCGGCTGCCGTTGGTGGCGGCCCTGGCCACCGGCGCCCTGATCCTGGCCCAGCCCATGGGCCTGGAAATCCAGCGGCACTTCACCACCTCCGGTGAGATGCGCGATCTGCAGATTGCCCGCATCGACCGCAAGCCTGGCGGCAGCATCATCCATCATTTTGTGACCACGATTGGATAAATCCTTTCTGCTACCTCTGTCGGCCCGGTGGATACGGGCCGAGCCGCGCTCGCCCCGTATCCACCGGGCGGAAACCGCGCTGTTGAGCGGATCTGCCCGATGACACCGCGCTTCTACCTCCTGCACGGCCCCGATGAGTTCGCCAGCGCCGAGTTCCTGGCGGACCTGAAAGCCAAACTGGGCGACCCCGGCCTGGCGGATTTGAATACCAGCCAGTTCGACGGCCGCGGCGCCGCGCTGTCTGAGGTGCGCGCCATTGCCGACACGCTGCCCTTCCTGACCGCCCGCCGGATAGTGATTGTGGACGGCTGGCTAACCCGGCTGGTGGGGCGGGCCGAGCCGGCCGCGGGTGACGAGATGGCCGCGGAAGATCCCTCGGGCGAGGACGCCAAACGCGGCAGCACCGCCCGCGACCAACTGGCGGCGCTGGCGGCCTACCTGCCCAACCTGCCCGAATCGACGGCGCTGGTGTTGGTTGAGAAACGTGAGATACCGGCCCGGAATGTGGTGTTCAAGGCCGCCACCGGCGCCGATTGGGCGCTGGTGAAGCTGTTCGACTTGCCCAAGGGCGAGGCGCTGGTGCGCTGGATTCGGGCGCGGGTCAAGGCCGAGAAGGGCGAGATCAGCCTGGAAGCCGCCCAGGCGCTGGCCGATGTGGAAGACGACCCGCGCGCCCTGGGCAACGAAATCACCAAGCTGCTGACCTACGTTAACTTCGCCCGGCCGGTGGAGCTGGAAGATGTCCAGACCCTGACCCCGGCCGGCGGCGAGGCCATCATCTGGGACATGGTCGACGCCATTGGCCAGCGGCGCGGTCCGCTGGCGCAGCGCGAGTTGCACAAGCTATTCGCGGGCGCCGAGCCGCTCTACATCCTCAGCATGATTGTGCGCCAGTATCGGCTGCTGCTGTTGGCGCGCGAGATGCTCGACGCGCGCGCCGGCGAGGCGGAAATCTCCAAAGCCCTGGCCTTGCACCCATTCCCCACCGGCAAGATTTGCGCCCAGGCGCGCAAATTTACCCTGGGCGACCTGGAGCAGATTTATCGGCGCTTGCTTGAATACGATGTTGAGATTAAAACAGGACGCATCCCAGCGGAAGCCGCGCTCGATACCCTGGTCGGCGCGCTGACGCAAGGCTAACGGAGGCTACCATGGCAAACTACCACCTGTGCGCCCGCGACATCATGCAGACTGAAGTGGCCACTGTGCTGCCCGAGTTAAGCGTGCAAGACGCCGCGGCGCTGATGCGCCACCAGGGTGTGCGCAGCCTGGTGGTGGAAAAGGACTCGGACGACGACGCCTACGGCCTGATCACCTACGCCGACATCGTCACCAAGGTGCTGGCGCACGGCTTCGATCCGGCTGAAATCCGCGTGGATGAAGTGATGACCAAGCCGCTGATCGTGGTCAATGCCTCGCTCAAAGTGGAAATGATCGCGCGGCTGTTCGCCCATCACCATGTGGGCCACGCGCCGGTAATCGAGGATCACCGCCTGGTGGGCATCGTGTCCATGACCGATCTGGTGGTTGAAGTCATTACCGAACCGGCTTAGTGCCGCCATCACCCCGCCAAACGCTGCGCATAATTCATTGCCCATGCTGGGCCGCCTGCGCCAGACGGTGTGGGACCGCTTGGTCCGATCCGGCTGGCTAAACTGGGACCTCGCCTTCTGGTTGATGCTGGCGGCGTTGACCGTCGCGCTCATTGCCCTGGCCGCCTCAATCCACGTTTTCTTGGCGGGTGATCCGGTCACGTCCTACGCGCCGACCGCCCAGGCGCTGCTGCGCGGCGTGGGCATCTCCGTCTTCGCTGGCAAAATCGCGGGCGGTGTCGGCGCCGGGCCACTGTTTCCAACCGCGGTGGCCGGCGTGGCGCTGTTTTTTGGCGGCCACGTTTTCCCGGCGGGCCTGGTGGTCGATGGCATCGGCTATGTGCTGTTCGTCATCGGAACCTTTGCGGTGGTGCGGGCCGCCTTTGGGCCGCGCCTGGCGTTCTTCACAGCGGCAGTCGTCGGCACAAATGCCGCCGTCCTGCACATCAGCGTCTCCTGGCTCACGGATGTCCTGTTTGCGGCGTTGGCCTTGCTGTCGCTGTGGTGCATGCTGGCGCCCGGCCGGCGAGTGCTCTGGGCCGCCCTGGGGGCCGGCCTGTTCGCCGGCCTGGCCCTCGACACGCGCTGGACGGCGCTGTTTCTGATCGGCGTCGCCGTCCTGGCCGCCGCCCTTAATCCCTGGCGCCTGCGGCTGCCGCGCCTGGGCGCGTGGCTGGGACTATTTGGGTTGGGCTTTTTGCTGGCCGCTGGCCCGTGGCTGTTGGTCAACTGGGCCGTGCATGGCTCGCCATTCTACAATCAGCTCAATCAGGCGGCCTGGAACACGGAACTCTTGCCGCCCGGGGTCAGCGTCACGGCGCAGTTGAAGGATGTCATCCTGACCGATCCGGTCTCTTTCTTCTGGCACTACAGCTATCGCTGGCTATGGACGGGGCTGTTCGACGTCAACAAGATTTTGCCGCTGATCCTGGTGTTCTTTATGCCGGCCGGGGCGTTGGTGCTCCTGAAGCAGTTAGACCGGCGCCGCTCGCTGCTGCTGGTGTTTTCAGGAGTCTATTGGTCGCTCGCCATTCTCACCCACTACGAAGCGCGCTTCTATTTCTTGATGCTGCCGCTGCTGCTGCTCCTGCCGCTGTTGTTCTTGCTTTCGGAGGCGGTCCCAGACATACGCCTGCTGTCCGGACGCCTCAGCCTTAAGCTCTGCTTGGTGGCGGCCGCGCTGCTGCTGGTTTGCGCGCATCAATATCAAGGGGCCCAGGCCAGCACGGCCTCCACCAATAGGAGTTTTCTGGCCCAGCCGGAAGCGGCCAAACTCCTGGCAGAGCAGCCACTCTCCCAGCCTGGGCAATCCCGCGTCGGTGTGCAGTACTACTCGGGCGCACGCTTTTTTATACCGGAAATTTCTGGCCTGCCAATCTCTATTCTCGGCACCACACAGGCCTACTTGCAGCCGCCGCCCGACTACGCGTATGTCTTCGCGGAGGCGAGTGTTCCGACCGGGGCGCGCGACAAGCCGCCGGACAATATCTTCAATCCACTCTCGGTGGGCGCGCAGTTGGAGGCGATCTATCTTAAGACCGATAAGCCGCAGGCCGTGTTGTATCGCGTTCTGACGAATAATAAAGTGTGGCCCACCCAGGCCATCACGGTTTCCGCCGCCCTGGATGACAAGCACGCCGCGCCGGCCGCCCTGGATGGCGATGCCCAGACCGGCTGGCTGACGCCAGTGGCCGATCAGCCCGAGGCGCCGGCTATGTTGACTGTGGATTTGGGGCAGGTCCGTACCCTTGACCGGGTCTGGTTGTTGCCGCCGCCTGATCCGGCCCTGTTTCCCGAGGCCTACCAGATCGAGGCCAGCCCAGATGGCGCCCAGTGGATGAACGTTGGGCAGGCTGAGCACGAGGCGCTCAATCAACACCAAAATCCGCGTGTTTTTGCTTTCCCGCGGATGTCGGCGCGGTATGTGCGTTTCATCGTCCTGCGCCGGCGGCCCGGCCCGGGCGGACAATATCAGGCGGGGTTGAATGCGCTGCGCGTGAGTCTGTCGCAGCCGGCGCCCTGACGGAGCACGGGGCGCAAGAACGAAAGTGGCCAGTCAGTTAGCGGCTGCCTAGTTCCCCCACATCCGCTCCACATGCCAGATGTCGTGCGACAGATCCTGGGTGAGCTCAAACGTGGCGCCGGCGGTGCGCACTCGAAACAGGTGCCGCTCCACCCGGCCTTTCCAGTCGCGGCGCACCTCGGTGCGGCAGGATTCCACCGAGCGCACGTCGTGGCGCTGGCCGCGCCAGACAAAGGCTTTGGGGAAGAACCCATTCTGCTTGGACGGCACAGCCACCAATTCGTGGATGCGGCGACCGGTCAGCGCTGCCATATGACACTCTCTTCCACATACACCGGCTCTTCCACCATGCTGTCGCTGCCGCCGATGACCGTGAAGCGGCGCGCCGGCAGCGGCTGCGCCACGGCATACGCCGGATTTCCCGCGGGCGCGTAGCCCGACTGGGCCGGAGCAAAACCGGCATAGCTCTGCGGCCCATAGCCGGGCATATTGGCATACGCCGGCTGCGGCTGCTGCGGCGCGGGCATCAACACCACGCGCGGTTCGGCCGGCTCTGGCTGGCGGGCGGGCTGCGGCGCGGGCGTGGACTCGATAATGTTGCGCGGTCCGGGATTGCGGCCCATGAACCAGACCACGATCAGGC
>JAYTFQ010000072.1:0-5895 GCA_043734225.1 Anaerolineales bacterium
TGCTGCACCCAGAAGCCACCAAAGTCTTTCCAACTCGCGCCGCCCGGTCCATTGCAGTCCTGCCCGGGCACAATGCCGCCCACCGCCAGCTCGCTGATCACCAGCGGCACATCGCCCAATCCGGCCGGTTTCAAGTAGCCTTCGTACCAAAAGCGGTAACGCAGCATCAGATAGCCCATGGTCACGCCCGGAAAAGCCGGCGCGCCCGGGATGATGCCCGCCTGATTGCTGAACACGCCGCAGCCGAACAGTGGCGACACACCCTCATGCAGGGTCAAGATGGCGCCGCAGCGCTTGGCGGCAGCAACGGCCGGCATGAAATACGCGATCTCATCATATTGAGGCGCGCCGCCCACGAAACCGCCGATGGCGGCATGCATCCCCAGCGCCTCCATGTCGCACGCCCGCGCGGCTTCAAACGCGGCGTACCATTTCCAGCGCGCTTCGGTCACCGGCACAAACTCGTTCCAACCCTCCCAATAGTCGATGCCGGTGTTGAGGCGATATTTGTTTAGATTGGTGTCAATATACAGGCGCGCGGCCGCATCCGGCGCGAGCTGCTCGGGCCAATCTTCATTCTGGCCATTGAGACGCCCAATCGTGACGGTGTTGGGCGAAGCTTTCTTGGCTTCCGCCAGCCACCCCAAGTCATCCACGCTTTTCATGACGCGCGGCCGAACGCGCCGCACAAATTCCATGATATATGGATCGTTGTTGCGCACGACGTGCAGGCCCAGCTTGCTGGCGGTTTGGCTGGACAAGCCATCCGGCCAGCGCGTCGTGGGCGGCACGGGCGGCGGCTCGGAGAACAGCACCGCGGCATATGTTGGCGTCGGCTGAATGCCAACGCCGGGCAGGAAGACGAAATAGGCGGTGGGGGTGGAGGTGGGGCCCGGCTCGTTGGGCCGTGTGGGGGTGGTGTGACCGTTGAGCCAGGGCGGCAGCACTTCTGGCGTCTGGGTGCCCTCTGGCCTCGGGGTGTCCTCTGGCTGCGGCGGTTGCTGGTTAGGGGCCGTCGACGCCAATGCCACCGCCTTAGGGGTCGGTGACTGAAAAAACAGGGGCTGAATCAGTCCTGGCAATCCCGGAAAGCGTACCAGGCTGAGTTCCGACAGCCCGGCCAGGGCCACAATCGCCACGACGCCGAGCGCGATCAGCGTCCCGCGCTGGCGTCCCTTCAATGTCTGTCGTTTTTTCGGCTCAGGCGTCATTTGTCGCAACCCAGTCCATTCCAGCCCTCACCAATGCCATTGTAATTAACCAGCCGGCTACGGACCCGGCCAGGACCAGGCCCAGGGTCCAAAGTGATGCTCCATCATCGGCCATACCAGGTCGAAATGTGGCCCACCCACTAAAAAACCAACTGTATTCCAGGCCGTGGCCGTTGGCGCCACACTGAAAAACCCCAGGGAAGGATCGGAAAAATAGCCCAACATGGGCTGGCCGACGATCAACACCCAGCCATACACGACGCACAGACCCATCAGCCCGGCGACGGCCACCGCCAACGCGCGCGGCCCAAACTGGCGGCTTTGCCAGGCCCGCGCCGCCCAGGTGAGCAGCGCCGCGCCGCCCAAGGCCACCACCGGGTAGAGCTCTGTCAGACGGCGCATGCCAAAGCTTTCGCCGGCAAACCAATCGCGAACGCCCGAAACTGCCACCACTTGCGCCAGCAAGATCAATGCCAGCGCCACGGCCAGCCCCAACCAGCGGCGCTGCCAGCCCAGCCCGGCCAACCCCAGAATGCTCAGCCCCGCCAGCGGCGACCAGACCAGCCAGCCCCGGTCGCCCGAGAACAACACCGGCAGGATGAAGCGCGGCCAGCCCAAGAAACCGCTGGAGCCCGTGGCCGCGTCCACCGGCACGCTGAAGGGTGACCCAAACATCCAATTCAGGGTGTATGGGACATGCCAGGCAATCAGCGCGCAGCCCAGCGCCAGCCAGGCGGCGGGCCGCCATTGGCGCTGGAAAAGCAGCAAACCGACCAGGATCAGGGCTGAGAGGCCGAGTTGCCAGCGCGTCAGCGCCGCCAGGCCCAGCGCCAGCCCGGCTAAACCATACCGCCAGCCGCGCGTGTTGTCCCCCGCCGTGTGGGCCCAGATAAACAGGCCAATGCCGAGTGCGTGGGCGAATGTCGCGCCCGCGTGCGCGTAGACCGGCTGGATGGTGCTGTAATAGTAAAGCGGCGTGGCCCACACCGCCGCCACGGCTGCCAACAATGTGGCGCCGCCCGAAAGCTCCAGCCGCCGCCCGGCCCAGACCATCAGGCCGGCTGAAAACACCGTCAGCGCGTTCACCTCCAGCATGGCCAGCAGGCTGTAGGCAAACGGGAAAGCTTGCAGCGACAAAAACCAGTCGTCGTTGACGCGCATGGCCGGCAGCCGGTCCAGCAGGCGCGCCGCCCAAAACGACGGCAGCAGGATGACTCCCTCGCCCCAGGCAAACACGCTGGCCTCGTGCGCGGTCCGCGGGTTGAAGAAGGCCATGTACGTGTTCAGCGGCCCAAACTGCGCCGCCTGGTTGGCCAGGTCCATATCAGCGTCCTGGCCAATTGATGCCGTCCACATGTAGTAGGCGACCGCGTCGCCGCGGATGAGCGGCCGGTCGAACAGAAACAGGCTCACCAACAACAGCCCTAACCCGGCCGCCAGCGCCCATGGCCGCCCCACCCGTCCTGGCCTTCCTGGTGTCACCACGTCAGCTGTCCCCAAAAAGGGGAGCGGGGAGTAACCCGTTTCAGGATTGCTCCCCACTCACTCACAAAAGTCGTTCACAGGCATTGATTGCTTTGTTGCGTTCAAGCATCGTCAATCCACATCCGCTTTGGCCTGGGCACCCGGCGATAATACCATAGGCAAAGGAAAATTGAAACGGGATCGACACGACATCGACAGCTATTGCCGCCTGGAAGTTTAGGGAATAAGATTGTTCGGAACCAAGCAGCCGGAAGATCATCCCAGCCGATCATGCCCTACTACTGCACCCATCAATGAAGCTTGTCGATTCTTCGCGGCCGGCATACCCTGCCCGCTGGCATGGGCTTTGGCCAAACTTGGGCTGGCGCTGGTGTCTACCCATTTTGGTTTTGGCGCTTCTGGTCAGGCTGTACTGGTTTTTCGCGCCCTTCACCAATGACCCCAAGACGATTGTGGCCATCATGCGCGCCATGGTCCGCGGCGGTTTTACCGGGGTCCTGGCGTCGGTTAAAGATCGCATCTATCTGCCGTTCCACCTGTATCTGTTATTGCTGCCGGGATGGTTCAGCCATAGCCCAGCCCTGGGCGCGCCCACGACGCCGGTTGAAATGCTGGCACTGCGCCTGGCGTTGATCGCCGCCGATGTGCTGCTGGTCGCCGCTGTCTTCCGAATCGGGCGCCAGGCGGCCGGCCTCAAAATCGGCCTGGCCGCCGCCCTGTGGTTCGCGCTGTGGCCCGGCGGCATTTACGTCGATAGTTGGTGGGCCCAAACCGATATCTGGTATGTGGGACCGCTCATATTGGCCTGCTGGTGGCTGAGCCGTCAGCGAGTGGAGCTGGCCTGGCTGGCTCTGGCGCTGGGCGCCTCAGTGAAATGGCAAGCCGCGTTTCTTTTGCCGGTCTTTATCGTGGGCACCTGGCGCTGGTTCGGATGGCGCGGGCTGCTAAAAGGTGGCTTGATTGGCCTCAGCCTCTGGGGACTGTTGGCCGCGCCCATTGTGCTGTCCGGGTCAGCCGACGCATTCCTAACAAAAACCCTGATACAAGATCCCACGCCGCATGTGGTGGAGAAAGCCCACAATTTTTGGTTCGCGCTGGCGCCGGCCGTGCGTGCTCTCACCGACCAGAGCCGAGATACCAACCCGTGGGTTGGCGGGATATCCTTTCACGACGCGGCCCTAGTGCTGGTGGCCCTGTTCCAGATGCTGCTGTTGGCGCGGCTCGTCTGGCGCAGCCGGCCGCGCGATATGCCCGCGGCCGGGGCGCTGGCCATCCTGTCAGTCACAATGTTCGCAACGCAGGTGTCAACGCGCCATTACATGGCGGTGCCAGCGCTGCTGCTGTTAGCCGCCTGCCTCGATCGCAAGTGGTGGCTGCCGAATTTGTTGTTGACCGTGACCCAAATTGTCAATCTGGTGTGGGAGAACGGCGACCTGTCGCCCGTGTATCCGCTGGTGCAAATCACAGCCGAACGAGCTGCCTGGAACGCCTGGGCCAATTTGGCGATTCTTGGGCTGGCGCTGGCTATGTTCGGCTGGCCGGTCGCCGCCAGCCCAATCGAGACCGAGGCTGGCTGGCATCGCCTGCGACCGGGGCTTGAACCGGTCTTGTTGGCGCTGGGCCTGCTGGCGACAGTGGCCGGCTCGGCGGCCTTGCTATGGCGTGGGCAAGTACTCGGCCGGCCCGTGCTCAACTTGAGCCGGCCGCTCTATGGTAGTCTCGAGCACATCCTGAGCGGAGACCCACGCTCGCCCGGCAATGAAACGGTGACCATCATCAATTGGCCATTGACGATCGCTGCTCGCCGCCAGCGCCTGTGGGGCGTGCTGCCTATGACACCGCCCGAACTGTTTGTGGCCCTGCCGTATGCGCCGGACTCGGCTATCAACTATGTCCAATATCCCGACTGGCAATCTGGCGGCAATTTCAGCGTCGCTTTCACTGGCGCAATCGAGGGAGCCCAAGATTTCGCGGCGCAATTGCAGCAGGCGGACCGGGCGGTGATTTATCATCCGGCCACCAGCCAGATGGTTCTGTTGGAGGAAAGACTGCCGGCGCCGGCAGCCGACACCTGCCGGGCTGAGTATCGCGGCGGTGTGTGTTTAGCTGATGTTCGCGTAACCCAGGAGGGTACCGAGCTGCGGCTGGATTTGTTTTGGCTGGCCACTGAGCAGATTGCGCCCGGCCTGACCGTGTTGGCCGAGGTCAATGCGTCCGATGGACACCTGCTCACCCGAGATGAAGGCGAACCGGTCGGCGACATGGTGCCGCTGGCCAGCCTGCCGCCACAGCGCCTTATGCTGCACGAATCGCGCTGGATCCCAACACCCGCTGGCAGTCATGAACTATCGCTGAGCATCTATGATCACGCCATAAACGCACGCGTGCCTGTCGCCTGCTCGGCAGCGGTCGTTTGCGCACCCACCGCCCTGCTGTTGCCTCTCGTCTCGTCAGCCGCCGCGCCTGGCGTGCCCTGAAAGATAGGCGGTACGCCTCCCTTCTGGCTCGGCTGGCAGCACTCTAGAGCCAGGCCAATCACGAACCTTTTGCGATTTTCGCCACTCCGCCGCTGCCGCCACTTGAAAACGGAAAGGGGTCAGTCCCCCTGGTCCACGCCTCAAACTGCGGTTGGATCACAGCCAGGTACGCCTCAAACTGATCGCGGCGAATGTTGTGCCCCGCGCCGGGGATGTGCGCCAGGCGCACTTGTGGCACCGCCGCGGCTAACGCCGCCGCCTGCAGTTCATTGACGATTGCGCCCCGGGCCGTGTCTCCGGTGATCAGCAGCACCGGGCAGGTGATGCGCCGCAGCCCGGCCAGCCAATCGTCATCTGGCCGTGTCTGCCGCTCCAGGTATTTTGGGTTAAAGGCCAGCTTCGAATCCGCCCAGGGGCCGAGTTCCGCCGACTGCCAGCCAGGGCTTTCCGCATGCTTGCCAGCCACAATCTGCTCACGTGTTTGCTTCTGCAGCCCGGCAATCCACGTCCGGCTGTGCGCCCGCCAGGTCCTGGTCATCGCGCACCCTGGGCTCGGCATCCCAGCTCGGCGGCTGATCCTCCAACACAATGGCGCGCGGCAGGTCGGGATAGCGCCCCGCCAGGACTAGAGCGGTCGCGGCGCCCATGGAATGCCCCAGGACGATGGGCGCGCAGGCCCAAGGCGCGTATCGCGCCCGCCAGGTCATCGGCCATCACGCCAT